>JBBQII010000389.1:0-4730 GCA_038324795.1 Gemmatales bacterium | reverse complement strand
GTCGCCAGCCTGGTCATCGAACCGGCGTTTCGCCAAATCATAGATGCGTTGATCGATCAGGTTCAAACTGCTGAGCGACACCAAGTCCTCCGATGACAACGAGTCAACTGTCCGCTGGCTCTGGTCGGCTAGATTGAGCCGAGATGGCTGTCCGCTCGCCGCCGACATGTCCCATCCGAACAAATTCGCAAACCGTCGGACTGATCGGTCGTGTTCTTCGCAAATACCGACGGCATCGATCCACTCAACCGCGTCTGCGGCGGCATCGGCCAGGCCTGTCGATTGGTCCAGGGAAAACAGTGTCCGCTCGTATTCCAGTGCCCGCCAGGCGAACGGCTCGCCGGCCGGTTTGCCGGGGGCGTCCGGTAGCAGCGCCCGCGCGAAACCAAGGGAGGCCAGGTGTCGAGACTGGACATTATCGACCGACGATCTCAGTTCCGGGTGCCGGCAATATTCGGCCACCGATAACCCGTTGGCGACCGGGTACAGCGGGTGCTCTTTGGCCCGTTGGACGTGGTTGATGTGCGACAGCGCACGAGCGACGGGCGATCGCAACATGGTAATGATCCTTGGCCAGCGGCCGAGCCAGAGCGGAAACAGGCCACCGAAATGGCCCGTGATCACCCGTGCTTCCGACGTGATCATCGCGGGGTTTGCGATCAAATGATCCCACAACATCGGTGCCGGGGCCGCGGCTACACCCACAGCCTTCACGAACGCTGCGTACAAACTGGTGCCGGACGTTTTGGGGATGTGCAAATAGTAAATCAGATCAAGCCGACTCGGGAGCATCATCCGCTGACTCCGTTCAGCTACGGATCGAAACACACTGCCGGAATTCACCCCGGATGGTGATCATTATCCGATTTCCGGGGAATTGACAATCGCATCTCGATCGACCCGTTATTCCTGTAGGGTCATTCCTTTATTCAGTCTGCGGGACTCGGAGAAGCTGTTTGGCTTGGCTGAGGTTCATTTGAAGCTGTTCGATGGCGCCGGGGCAGCGTGTCGCCTCGATTTTCGAGAGAAGATGCACCACGGCGTTTCGCGAGGCAGCCAAGACTTGTGGTGCGGTTCCGGATCTGACGCGGCAGGCGTCTCCCCCCAGCGTCACGTCGTGGAAGCAGTGCAGTTCGTTCTCGATTTTCCAGTGATTGCATACGATCTTCAGAAGTGCTTTCGCATCCGCCTGCTCAGCGGACAAACTGGTGATCCCGTACTCGAATTCCACGGTTTTCACGCCGTGGATCGTCCGTTCCCGCGTGATTTCGAACCCCTGCTTCATTCCCGGCCATTCGTAGGATAGTCTGAATATTTCGTGCTTCCTGCTGATTTTTGAATTGCGCGGCGGTGCAAGGTTTGCTATTGAAGGGAGTTGCAGCACAACTTCGCCTGGCATTCCGAAGCCATCGCTATGACAGAGTGTATCGACGATTTGCTCTATTTCACTTCCAGTGGCAAGCGACCGATCGCGCTGAGTTCTCCGCCGGCGCGGTCACCTCCAAGGGGCTCTGCTGCTCCGCGAGGCCGACCGCCAGCTGGGGCTGATCGACGCTCTTGACATCTACGTGCCCGATCCGCGATGTCCGAAGCTGCGGCTGCATCCGCAACGCACCCTGCTCGCGCAACGCACCTTCGGCATTGCTGGCGGCTACGAAGATCTCAACGATCACGATCAGCTTCGCAACGACCCGCGGCGGGAGTAGTTCACGCGGGCGGCGACGATCCTGAGTCGGCCGGTGTTCAACCGCGGCGCGAGATAGGCGACGTACAAGTCGGAATCCGTGCCGCGAGGCAAGAGCCACGTGGGGGAGGGAGGCCGGTCTGCGCAAAAGCCGGAAAATCAGCACTTGAGCCCCTAGAACACCCCACCGGCCCGCCCCCACCCGAGCGTGGCGAGAGGGCGACGAATGGCGTATGAAAGATGCGGGCAAGCCAAGAGGCCAAAGATGCGCAAACTTGTACAGAAGCGGCTGGGCCGACGCGAAATTATCAGATTTGCCCGACCGCCCCGTACAACAAATGTCGTGCCGAAAGGGATTGTGCCTGTCCCCTTTTCTTCGTGCGAAGGGGGCTTAATGTGATTATCTCCTGAATTCATGGGACAAGTTTGTAACTTGCCCCACGAATGCAGGATACTGCCTACTTCGATCCGGCCGCGCGATCGAAAGACAGCTTCTTGAGGTTGACGCCCAAATCCCGTGCATCCGCGTTTTGTCCCAGTCCGGCGGGATTGGATAGCTTGTCGATCAACAGAGAGATCACGAGGTTCCCCTGTTCCGGCAGTTCGTCCGCATGGACGGTAAATGCGATGTTTCGAAAACCTTCGCCGCGAACGAAGGTTCGCGACGCGGCAACGCGATCGCCAATTTTGATCTGCACTACCTGCGGCTCATCGTGGAAACCGAGGCCGGTGTAGGTCGAGGCTTGCAGGTGAAACTCGAGTTCCTCGCGCGGCAGCAGCGAGACCGGGACGGATACGCCGGAGACTTCCCCGGCCGACCAAGTGCCCGCCAACTCAAGAGGATGCCACTTTCCGGCGAGCCAGTGACTGACAACGCTTCCGCTGTCGTGCAACAACGCTTCGTTGGCGAACCAGACCGGAACATCTGGTCGAAAGCGCGCCTCGCCGGCAATGGTCAGGTGGCGGTTGTTTGAAGCACGCGCCAGTCGGATCGACGACGGGACGGCACGACATTCCTTCACCGCGCGAACACCGCTTTTGTCGATGACCGGCAAAGCGGACAGACGCCGTACCACGGCACCTTCGCCAAGGTCGTGATACGACAGTAAGTACGCGCTCCGATCGGACGGATCGGTCGCCTTGGCCCAGACCGCAATCTCACGAGCCACGATTTTTTCGGTCGGCCCGTCGATCTCCAACGGTGCGGCGAAGACGAGCGTCGGCGCGTTGTCGTCGGCGGTTACGTAATCGACCATGACGACACCCTCGCTCATCGCCTGGGCGGAAATCGTGGTATTCTCGAAGCGCAGTCGGCGGCCGTAGCGAGCTTTCATGTAGAGTTCCCAGTACGAGGGTTCCACACATGTAAACCAAGTGCCGCTCGCCAGGCGCGGCGCGTAGACTACAGCGACTTGCCGATCAAGCCGCGGCAAGATGGCGTTCAGCCCCTTTAACACCGTCCAACGGCACGTTTCACGGCGGATGTCGGCGACGACCGCGTCGTTCCGCATGGTCGAACAATACGCGAGAACGCCGAACAGAAGTGCAAACAGTCCGACAGCGGAACTGCGCGCAGCCAGCGGGCGCACGCGATTCAGTTGAAAGAGCTTTGCGGCCATAATAAGCGTCCAGCCGAACTGGCACACCGGCGTAAACGGGTAGGACTGGACGTCTAATTCAAAGAAATGGTCCTGATACTTGCCGACGAGGGCCACCGGCAGGACGGGCAACAGGGCGATCGCGGCCCCGGCGATGAGGCTGCGCCGGAATTCACCCACGCGTGTCCCATCGGTCGAGTTCGCTTGGCGAGCCCGCCGGACCACCAGCACGTAGACTTGAAACGCGACGAGCGCAGCGCACAACAACGCGACGGCATTGAAACCTGCGTCCCGAATGTAATAGAGAGGCTTATAAAAGATGCGGTAATTATCGCCGATTGCCGTATCGACGTAGTTGATCGAGTAGGGCGCGATCAGTTCGGTAACGACCGAACCGGTTGTAGACAGGCTTGCCAGCACCGGAAAAAACCTCGCCGGATGGAGGCTGCCAAGTTGATTGCCTGCGTAAGTGGAAGGAAACACTATCCGAAACCCGACATAAATCACGAAGTACAGACAGACGACGGCCGCGGTCAGGACGAGATGCCGGGCGAATTTCGGCTCCCAGCTACGCGGTGCCCACACATTACCCATCACCTTCCTTGAATCGTAGCTCGCAAGTACCGCCGGCATCGCCAGCAGGCCGAACAGCACGGACAGGCTCTCGTGTATGTTCATCGACACGAACAACAGTACCAGCGACCACGGCAGACATCGCGGCCGACCCTCCCTGGCGTAGCTCCTGCTCAAGTAAACGGAGGCGAGAAACACCGTGCCAAGCGCCCAACAGAAGATTGGGTAGGTGGTCATCACACTCCCCTCCCACCGGACTGCAAACGTTGCGAGGTTCAGGACGGCGGCGAGAAGTGCAAGGCGCGTGCCGATGAACAAGGCACCGACGCGGTAGAAGGCGAAGAAAAAGATGACAAACGAACCCAGGTACAGGATCGGACCCCGGATCGTTTCCTGCATGTAGCAGCCGAATAAAATGAGAATGCCGGAGATGTAGGCGAACACCCGCCCCTGCCCGGTCGCCCATTCGTTGACGGTGGACCAATCCCCTTGAATCGCGCGGAGCCTCCACGTCGCGTCGTCCGTGTGCGTTGGGGCAACATGCCAGAGCCTGGCGCAAAAGAACAGCAGCAGGATGGCGATGCCGGCCCAGAGAGAAGTCGGATGACGCATGAACGGCTCCAAAGGCATGGATGGGTCGGCTGGCAGGCGCGTCCTTAACCGTACTTTCAACGAAGAGAATTTCCTCAAAGTATTTACGGCACGACGAGGCGGTGAAAGTGCTGTTAAGCGGCTTTTCGCAGCGCGTCGGCGGGTTCGGCCGGTGCCTCGCAGTCGAAGTTAATCCGTTCGCGTTCGACGATCAGCGGTTTTCGGCGCACCTGGTTGAAGATCGCGGGCACGTACTGGCCGATCACACCGAGGAAGAACAACTG
>JBBQII010000388.1:0-4746 GCA_038324795.1 Gemmatales bacterium | reverse complement strand
AAGAGCGCGAAGGCTATGGGCTGTGTAGTCGGCCACGCCCGATCGTTCCGGCGGGAACGGCGATAGCACGGCGATCCGCGGCGTCCGCATCGTGTGAACCGACGGCACGTGCATGTGACGCAACCGGTACTCCTGGAACACGCGCGACCAGAAGCGCTCACCGACGAGCGACTGCTGAAACAACCCGGCAACGTGTCGCTGTTCCGCAATGAGCCGTTCACGGAAGTCGGGTTCGAGAAGAACCCGCTCCATGCGGCTGACCAGCGACTTCGTATCGCGCGGATCGAACCGGGCCTCGGTCTGCTCGATCAGTTCACGGTGAGCGGCGATGTCCGATGCAAGCGACGGCGCGCCGCAGGCGATCGCTTCGATCACCGGGACAGAGAAGCCCTCATTCAATGAAGCGCACACGGCAGCAACCGCGCCGCGGTACAGGCCGGCCAGGGCCGCATCCGACAATCCGCGGACGAAATGCAACCGCCCTGCAGGGCCGCCTGCGTCGCGGTACCTGCGCTCGAGTTCCTTCGTGTAGTCGCTGGTGTAAGCCCCCGCGACAACGAAGTGACTGGCAACCGAACGAGCCCGCTTCAACAGCGCCGCATGGGAAAGCACCGCCATTTCCGTGTTCTTGCGTTCGTCCTGCCCGCCGACGAGAAGAAAGTACGGCTCCCCGGTGTGCGACATCGGGGACGATTCAACGTCGCTGGAAAAGGCGGCCGCCACGAACTCCCGCCGCAGGCTGACGCCCGTCACCTCGATTTGATCCTCCGGGACATCGACAAATTTGATCAGGTCGAGCCTCGCTGTGTGCGAGATCGCGAGAAAACTCTGATACTGGCGAAGTGCGGCCAGATTGCCAAGGTAGGCACGCTCGGCGGCCACCGTGGGCAGATAGCGTTTGTCGTACAGCGGAATAAAGTCGTAAACGATTGTGGCGGTAACGATCTCGGGTCGCCGCATGAAGTTGGAGAACACCGAATGATCGTGCGTCATCGGCGACAATTGCACAAAGATCGATGGATCCATGTTCGGCCGCGGCATGCGGCTGTACTGCAGTTTGTCGACAAGCGGGACATAACAGTCGGCAAGTTCAGGAAGCGATTCGTCGACAATTCCAACCGACTCGATGGGGCACGGGGCCCATTTGCGCATCTCCTGGAGCAGGGTTGAACCATGCAGACCCACGCCGCGGAATGCGTAATTGCTGTCCTGCAGGGACCGCATGTCGACATAAATTCGCATCAATGCATCCCCTTGCGGCCCGCAAACAGCACGCATTCGTCTTCCAGTTGTTCACCGACCGGATGCATGGTTCCGTCAGTCAGCACGCGCCTGGCAGTACAGCCTGCCGAGTCGAGCAGCGCGACCAGTTCGCTGATATGCTGTCCGCTATTGCGCGGGAAGCCGATCAGCAGTTTCGTCCGGTGGCTTGCAGCCAGCAGCTCCGTGATCGGGCGAAGCACTGCCGGGTCGGCACGCTCGAAGCTGACTCGCACAAGATCGCAGTCGACTTTTGCGGTGCGAAGCGCTTCCGCAAGGTACGAAGTGCCGGTTGAGTGAATCACTTCGACGTGAGTGAAGCGATGCGTAGCGACATTGTCTCTGAGGACTGCGACCCGTTCCGCATCGTCCTCGATCGCGGTAACCCGACCGGCGTTTGCCAGAAACGCCAGCGATAACGTGTGAAATCCCTGGTCAGCGCCGATCTCGATCACCTGGTGGCCCGGTTTGACAAGCCGCCGAAGGTTGGCGAACATGCACTTTTCAAATGACCCGACAATAAGCCGCGGGGTGCCCATGCGATCCGACGCATCCGCGAACATGTAGGTTGCGAACGGATGCGGCAGCAACATTCGGCCGTCACCCAGCGCGACTGGTGCGAACGCAGCCTTGTTCGAGTGAGTCGGTTCACCTGGCCACTTGAGCGTCGCCAGCATGAACCGGTCAGTTTCCGCGATGGTCTTCTGGAACTCCCTGTTTGACTGCACAATCTCGCCAATCGAGTTGGCGAGTCGTTCATAGGGGCCATGAACAAGCACGGAGGACACGCTCGTCTGGACACTCGCCTTCAGATAATGATCCGCGCGGCGATGAATCGGACGGAGTACAGGCTTTACCAGGTTGAGGTACAGTCTGCGTATGATCCGTTTCACGCTTCGCTTGATCACTTGCATCGTTCGGGCTTCCTGTGTGCCTGAGTAATTTTTTGCAGCGGTACGTCAAGCAGCCTTGCGAGTGGCCGGACGGCTCACCAGATCGAGATGTGGAAGCGGGAACACCAGATTTCCGCCCCGGGCAACATACGCTGCTTCGCGTTCCACGATGCCCCGGCGGAAATGCCAGGGGAGAACCAGCAGATAGTCAGGCCGGCGTGCGTGGACGTCCGCTTCGGAACAGATCGGGATCAGCGTCTGCGGGGTGAACGAACCGAACTTGTCGGTATTCACCTCGGCAATGGCGGCGATGTCATCCCGCGTGAACTCGCAGAACTGAAGCAGTACGTTGCCCTTCGTCGACGCCCCGTAGCCGTAGACTGTCTTGCCGTTGCGCCTGGCGTCACGTACGAACGATTGCAGTTCACCGCGATGCGCGAACACATTGCGCTTGAAGCTCTCGAAACCCGCGGGAGTACCGAGGCCGCGTTCCTCTTCACGCTGAATCAGCGTGTCGATCCGATTCTGAGCCGGAGTGTACGGTGCGGAGCGTTTTGCGGTGGTGATGCAGAAGCTGCCACCGTTGACATCGTTGAGTTCGACATCAAGGATCTTCAGGTCCGCGCGATCGGTCATCCACTTGATCTGCCGCATCGCGTAGTAGCTGAGGTGTTCGTGACAGATCGTGTCGTAGGCGTTGACGTCGAGCATCGAGGGCAAATAGCTCTGCTCGAACACCCAGATGCCGTCATCGGCGAGCACCTGATGGATCTGCCGCATGAAATCCTGCGGATCGTCGAGATCGTAGAACATCGAGAACGACGTGACGATCTTCGCCTTGCGGCCCGGGAACGCCTTCTCGAACGAAGCGGCGTTGAAGAATTCAGGGATCAGCTTGACGTGCCCGGGATAATAACTCGCGAACTTGACCCCGGTCGGATCCATGCCGACGAGGTCATAGCCCGCGTTCGGGTAAGATCGCAGCGTCGTCGAGTCGTTGCTGCCGATGTCGAGGATCACGTCGCCTGCGGTCGGCTTCGCGATGGAAGCAGCATGGCGGGCACGGGCATGCAGATGATTGACCATCGACTGGTTCAAACCGGACCGGTAGCCGTAGTTGTGGCCGTACATGCTTTCCGGCGGGTACGACTGCCCGAGCTGTACCAGGCCGCAGCCGCCGAGTACTTCGTCGCATTTCACCAGTTCAAGCGGTCCCGATGCCACCGGTTCATCCGGCGTCCGGGGAAACACGCCCGTCAACGCCTGCACCCCGAGGTGAATAATCGGGTTCAAGCGATCACTGCCGCAGATTCGACAGTTGGTGATCCTGGCGTATCCCATCGTTTCCCCTCCATGGGAAAGCACTTGTCAATTGATGAGTGCGTTAGTCTGTACCGTTCAAGCAATGCGAACGGTAGATAGCGAGAATGAGAAACTGTGACAAGACAAAGTTGTGCTGTAAGGTATCGGCAGAATGTTCGGGAATCTTTTGGGCCGCATTGCCGTCCGTTGTGAAGCGTACAAGCCAACTTTATTTCCCAGACTACCGATTTTCACAGATGCGATGTTTATCCTGGCAACTTAGGCAAAGCAGGAAATCACCGCACAAACTCGCCAGCACTTTAAAAGTTGACGTGCACGCGCTTGTGTTAATCACAGATCATCTAAAATACTGGGGTTTGAAAGTACCCTGACCCTTGGAGCATCCAGTCGGCGATCCGGATTTGCCGGGCTCGTCAACACAAACCGCCCGCGGAATCGCAGGGAAGCGAAACCGCGGGCGGTGTTGGATTCGGGGTGACGGAGAGACGGTCAGTTGCGGTCGACGGCATCGACTGCGGCCTTTTCGCGAAGGAGTTTCATGCCGCGGACGTTGATCTGCCGAACGCGTTCCTTCGTGATGCCGAAGTGCTGGCCGATCTGTTCCAGCGTCATTTCCGATGAGCCGTCCAAGCCGTTCCGCATACGGATCACGTCGCGGGTGCGCGGGTCGAGATCCTCGAGCAGATGGCTGATGCGGTTGCGGGCCTGCTCCACCTGTGCCATGATTTCGCCTTCGTCCGTCCGCGTCTCGGCCCGGTTGTCGAAGAGGTCTTCATTGCCCGTGATGTAGCGCTCCCGGTGATGCTTCTCATCGGGGATGCTGCGGGCGAAGTTCTTCATGATCGCCCAACTGGCGTACGTGCTGAACTTGTTCCCCCGAGCAAAGTCGAACTTTTCGACGGCCCGAATTAGCGACATGTTACCGTCGCTTACCAGCTCGAAGAAGTTGTCGCCGAGGCCCACGTGTCGCTTGGCAATCGAAACCACCAACCGCAAATTCGCCCGCACGATTTGATTCTTCAGGGCTTCGGCCTGGTCGTACAGCGATTCGATCGCATCCATCACGCTGCTTTTGGCGCGTGCCAGATCGAGTTCCTCGCGGAGCTTGGTCGCCTTGAACTTCAGGTAGTTGAACTTGCGGAACAGGTGCGCTTCTTGCTCCCGCGTCAGCAGCGGAACTTCGTACAAGCTCGCCAAATACGGCGGCAATCCGCTCGGCAGGCGCGTTTTCTTGATCGGCGTTTCGCTGGCTGGCATCTCGGCCAAAATC
>JBBQII010000387.1:0-4754 GCA_038324795.1 Gemmatales bacterium | reverse complement strand
GAACGCACGGACTGGTGAACTCGTCCACCAGTTCCCGACGACCCAGGCCTACCCCTATGCAATAGCCTTTTCGCCAGACGGGCAGTCTGTTGCCACGGTGCCCGACAGCGAACGGATTCTGGTTCACGATCTCACGGGTAGCGGCAAACAGCGCGCGATCGACGTTGCACTGGTCCAGACGGTGGCCTGGTCCGCCGATGGAAAGTATCTGGGACTGACATCGGTGGAAGAAGATTCCGCATGCGTACTGGAAGCGGCCACCGGCAAGTTGCTGCAGCGAATCAGGAAATGCGGTTGCATCGGCCTGCCGAAGGACGGGAAGCGGTTCGCCGTCGCGAAGATTGATGCCAGCATCGAGATTCACTCGATGGCGGACGGATCGATGCAGCAGTCGCTGCCACTGGTCAATTTTAATGGCAACGTCTCGCAGATCACCTTCCATGGTGACGATCGTTACCTGCTTGCGGCATCGACTGGTGGCAGTACGGTGCTGTTTGATCTCACGCAGAACAAACAACTGTGGTCGATTGATGCCGGTGGCGTGCCAGCTGCGGTGTCGCGGGAAAAGCGATTCCTGACCACGCAGGAAGGCCAAGTCGTCAGCGTGGCGATTCCGGATGGCGATATTTCCAAACTCGGGATCGAGGCACCTCCAAAGGTCCCGGTCGGTCTGTTGCCCGACAATCGCACGCTTGCCATGGGCGGGCCAGCCAACCGCATCGCCCTTTGGGACTTGAAGACGGCCAAAGAAATCCCCATCGGCGAAGGCAGCCGCAGCGATATCACCGGCCTCAGTTTCTCGCGCGACGGCAAGCACCTGCTTTCGACCGGCATCGACGGCATGCGGCTGTGGGATCTGAAGAGACAGATCGAGCTGACCGATGCGTACCGTCCCATACCAGTACAAGCGCTCGCGGTGTCGGGTGAGGGCGATCGCTTCATCACCACTCGGCCGAACGAACTGGCTTTCTGGAATGCCGTCGATCTTTCGCGTGAACGGCCGTATGCCGATCGCCCGGCCTTCACGGTCGCCAGCAAGCTCAACTCCGTGCCGTTTGCGGCTTGGAGCCGCGACCAGCGGCAATTTGCCTTCCCCGATAACGAAAACCGCATCCGCCTGGGCGATCCCGCAGTCGGCACGGTGCATACGGATCTGCCGATGCCGGCCGAGCCGGTGGCCGCGGCGTACAGCCTCTCCGGCCGGCACTTGGCGGTCCACTTGCGCAGCGGATGGCTGCGCTACTGGATGCTCGGCAGTACCGTTGCAGGCGCTCCGCCGTCTCAGGAACTTTGGACGAAGCGAGTTCAACGCAATCGCAGGGGCGCGGTCGCCGTGTCGCCCGACGGCATGATTGTCGCGGTCTTCTCCGCAGGCCGGGTCGTGCTGACCGACCCCATCAACGGCCGACAGTGGCACGCCTTTGAACGCGAGTTATTTGACGGCGATGTGCAGACGATCGTCTTTTCGCCTGATGGCCGATCAATCGCGGTCGGGCACGGCGGCGCGACTGGCATTGTGCGCGTCTGGGATGTGTTCTCCGGCAAGGCGATCGCGATCTTCCGTGGGCATGTCGGTGGCGTTCAGGCGATTGCCTTCTCCCCCGACGGTGGTACGATCGCCAGCGGTGGGGCCGACACTTCGATCCTGCTCTGGAAGTTGCCGGGGAATGTGCATGAAGCAAGAGCAGCGCTGTCGGTGGATGCCGCGTGCGAGGCGCTCGACCATCTCGATATGAACATCGCCTATCCGGCGATGCGAATGTTGCGCGCCGGGGCTAAGGACAACCTGTCCGCGATCCGCGACAGTGCCGAGAAGACGCGACTGAAGCGAGAGGAGATCCGCGGCTGGATACGCAAGCTGGATGACGATGACTTTCGCACCCGCAAGCTGGCACGCACGAAGATTGATGAACAGGGACTGCGGGCGCTGCCGCTGTTGCAAGATGTCCGCAATCGCAATCCGCCGGCGGAAGTTGACCGCCAGCTTCGCCTGATCATCGAGGAGATGGAAGCTCGCGACATCCGCATCCCCGAAACGGGCCTCTACGGCGAACCGCTGCGCCTCGTCCGCAGCATCCTGATTCTTGAAATGATCAACACCGACGAGGCATGGAAGATCATCGAATCATGGGCCACGGGGCCGAACGACGACCCCGTTTCGCGCGAAGCACGTTCAGCACTCGCATATGCGGGAAAACGCTTGCCGGCAGTCAAGAAGTGACCGATGATGGCACAAGGGTCAATCATCTTCGGAGTATGCAGATGTCACTTTCGCGTCGTCAATGGTTTCAGACTTCATGTGCCGCCACCGCGGGATTCGCGATCGGTTCGCCCGCCGCACGGGCGATCGACCCGATCCAGCGCGTCGGCAAGTCGCACATCCGCCTCAGCCTCGCGGCCTACAGCTTTCGGCAGTGGCTCGACCTGAAAAAGAAGACGATGACACTGCTCGACTTCATCGATCTGGCTGCCACCTACCCGCTCGATGCCGTCGAACTGACTGCGTACTATTTCGAAAACACGACGCCCGAATACCTGGCCGCATTGAAGGGCCGCTGCACGCGTCTGGGTCTGGATATCAGCGGTACGGCGGTCGGCAACAACTTCTGCCTGACCGAGGCCGACAAGCACAAAGAACAGATCGCCATGGTGAAGGCATGGGTCGAGCATACATCGCGACTCGGCGGCAAGACGATCCGCATCTTTGCCGGCACCCTGAAGAAGGGGCAGGATGAAGCCGCTGCCGTCAAGCAGTGCGTGGCAGCCATTCAGGAGTGCTGCGACTACGCCGGCAAGTACGGCGTGATCCTCGCACTGGAGAATCACGGCGGCATCACGTCGATGCCGGAACAGCTGCTCGGCCTCGTCAAAGCAGTCACCAGCGACTGGCTGGCGATCAACCTTGATTCAGGCAACTTCCGCACGGCCGACCCTTACGGCGACCTGGCGAAGATCGCCCCCTATGCCGCCATCGCCCAGTTCAAGACCGAAATCAGCCCGATGGGTAAGCCCAAGGAAGAAGCCGACCCGGCCAAGGTTGTCGACATGCTCCGGGCCGTGAACTACCGCGGCTATCTCGCGCTCGAGTACGAAGCGGCCGGCGATACGAAGGTCGAAGTCCCGAAGTATCTGGAGATCCTGAAGAAATTGACCGCATGAACTACGGCTTGCGGAATTTCGACTCGGCCGCCTTCGCTTCGTCGAGGCTGATCAGTCCATCGTGGTCGGTATCGAGCTGATCGAACTGCGTGGCTCGGCCGGGGAACTCGGTTCGTGAGATATCGCCGTCGCTGTTCCGGTCCATCCGTTGGAACCAGAGTGGGCCGTTCGCGTTGGTGATGTTGATGACCTCGAACCGGCTGGATGAAAACACGCCGCTTCCCTGCACAGCGGGGAGGCATTCGACCGCTGCCTGCGGCCGCAACATCTGTCGGTTAATCTCAGTTGAACCTTCGGGCCGAAGTTTTCCGAGTGCCGATTCCGTCATCAGCAGTTCGCGGCGGCTGAGTCGGCCATCGCCGGACGCATCGAGCAGGCTGAACAGATTGGGTGGCCGCGTCGTGGCGGTCAGGGTTATCGGCAAGCTGCGGAATGAATTCTGAAGTTCGCGGTAGTGGTCGAATTCAGCTCGCGTCATTCGGCCGTCGCCGTCCCGGTCGATCATGTCGAACTGGATGCGAATCAACTGATATCGCGGTCCGGCGATGTGGGCCTCCGTGATGTAGTCATGCCCCTTATCATTGGCCACCTCGTTGAAGTTGAACAATGCAGTCGGGTTGTCGTTCGTCGTGCCGGTGCTTAGTCGAACCGAGACATTGAGGTTGTCCGCCCCCGCGCGGAGCATCGCGTTGCCGCGTTCGCCGAGAGCTTTGCCGTCTGCGATCGAACGGATGATGCAATCGTCCTGTTTGCCGGCCTGCATCAGTTCGTGGGCCGCTTCCGGGGGAAGATCCTTCCAGGCAGGCAACTCGCCGATGCTCAATTCCCCGTCGCTGTTCGTGTCAAGCTTTGCGAATGTGGCAGCGTCGAAGGTGCATTCGCTTTTGCTCAGCCGCAGGTTCCGATCATTGTCGTAGCGGGTGATGATCCGTTCCACGAGATCATCGGGCGCGGTGTTGACGGGGACCAGTTGCACCGCCTCTGTCGCCGGTGCCGGTTTCGACTGTTCAGCGGGTGCTTCCTTCTTCTCCGTGTTGAACAGCCCGGGAAACATCTCGAGAGCGGCGATGCATTCGTCGTCGTTGCGGTCGAAGCGGGCGATCAGTTCGGGGGCATCGCGCAGCTCGGTCCGCGACAACTTGCCGTCGCGATCGCGGTCGAGCAGGTTGAACAGTTCGCGGTCGAGCCGTTCGACTGCTTCGTCCTGTCCGCGGTGGATGATGGTCCCTATCAGTGCTGTGGCCGAGGGCTGATAGAAGTACAGGAACTCATCGGTCGATACCCGCCCGTCGCGGTCACGATCGAGATCGGCGAGTGACTTGGGCGGATCGTTCCCGGCCGGCACCGCAACGCCGGCCGTCAGCAACTTCTGCATCGTCTTGTTCGAGTAGATTGTGTCGCCTTCAAAGGCGTTGAGTGTTCCATCGCCATCCCGATCGAGGTAGCGGAAGTAGGCCAACAGCGCGTCGGTCCAGCGCTGGCTCAATGGCCTGCCGGTCGTGGATACCTTCAGGCGGATACGGTGGATGCCGGAATTGCCAAAGTAGATCAGATCGTACTCGTCGATGATGCCCGGCGATTGCGGCAATAGTCGA
>JBBQII010000386.1:0-4771 GCA_038324795.1 Gemmatales bacterium | reverse complement strand
CGAATCAACCGGGCAAGCGAACCGCTTGTCACCTATGAAGAACGGCTGAGCCGATCGCCACGCTGGGCAATACTCGAGGGCAGTACGCACTTCGACAAGACTAATCAGGTGTTCAAGACGCTCGAACGCATCATCACCCGGCTCAACGAGATCGGTGTGCCGTACGTTCTGGTGGGCGGGCTGGCGATGTTCTATCACGGGTATCGCCGCTTCACCGAAGGTGTCGATCTGTTGGTGACTCGCGAATACCTGAAGACCATTCACGAAAGGCTGGAAGGCCTGGGCTTACGTGCCGCCGTTTACCGGCAGCCGGCATCTGCGCGACGTACAGTCGGGCGTGAAAATCGAATTCCTCGTCACCGGCGATTACCCCGGGGACGGCAAACCGAAGGCGTTTTCGTTTCCGGATCCTCGCGTGTTAGCAGTCGATATCGATGGAATCAACTGCTTTAATGTGGCTACACTGGTCGAGTTGAAACTCGCTTCCGGCACCATGCCTCATCGCCTCAAGGACTTGGGGGATGTTCAGGAACTGATTCGGACACTCGATTTGCCGGTCGAACTGTCCGATCGACTCGATCCTTCGGCGGCAGATTCGTATCGGTCACTTTGGAAGCAGGTTAAATCCGCCCCGCCTGAAGGGTAGGGAGGTCTGCGTGCATCCGATAAGACGCACGCAGATCCGGCGAACTTCGCCCCTCGTCGCGTCCTGTTGCAAACGCCGGGGTGTCTTTCTAAAATTTGCTGTTCGACGGAAGACAACCGACCACACGACCACGGTGACGCATGTTCGAAGGGATCACGCGCGGGCTTGGCGATGCGCTCAAGAAGCTGCGCGGGCGAGGGCGCCTCACGGAAGCCAACATCCGCGAGGGGCTGGGCGAAGTCCGCCGGGCGCTGCTGGAAGCGGATGCGAATTTCACCGTCGTCACCAACTTCATCGCGCGCGTGGAAGAGCGAGCCGTCGGGCAGGACGTGCTGCAGCGCGTCGATCCCAGCGAGCAGATCGTCAAGATCGTCTACGACGAACTGATCCAGTTGATGGGGCCGGTCGATCACAAGATCCGCTTCGCCAAGGACCGCCCGACCATCCTGATGATGTGCGGTCTGCAGGGGTCGGGCAAGACCACCACTTGCGGTAAGCTCGCGCTGATGCTGCAGAAATCCGGGCGTAAGCCGCTGCTCGTCGCCGCCGACTTGCAGCGCCCCGCCGCCGTCGAGCAGTTGCAGGTCCTGGGCCAGCAGTTGGCCATCCCCGTTTTCAGCGATCGGTCCAGCCCGGTCGATGTCTGCAGGAACGCCGCGGCCTTCGCCAGGCAGAACAACCTCGACACCATCATTCTCGACACGGCCGGTCGATTGCAGATCGACACCGAGTTGATGGATGAACTCAAACAGATCGACCGGCTGGTGAAGCCGGACGAAGTTTTCCTCGTCTGCGATGCCATGATCGGGCAGGAGGCGGCCAACGTCTCGAAGGCGTTCAACGACGCGCTTGAGCTGAACGGCGTGATCCTGACGAAACTCGACGGCGATGCCCGCGGCGGCGCGGCCCTGTCGATCAAAGAGATCACCGGCGTGCCGATCAAGTACATCGGCGTCGGCGAAAAGTTGACCGCGCTGGAGCCGTTCCGACCCGAGAGCATGGCCTCGCGCATCATGGGCCAGGGCGACCTGATGGGCCTGGTCGAGAAAGTCACCCAGGTTCAGCAGGAAATCGGCCAGGAACAGCTCGAGAAGCAGCAGAAGGCCCTCGAACAGGGCAAGTTCACGCTCGATGACTTCAGGATGCAATTCGCCCAACTGCAAAAGATGGGCATGAAGGACATGATCAGCCGGATGCCCGGCATGTCCGACATGATCCCCGAAGGCGAAGACCCCGAGCAGGCGCTTAAGCGCGTGCAGGGGATGATCGATTCGATGACGAAGAAGGAACGGGCCGAGCCGGACATCATCGACATCAACCGCCGGCGGCGCATCGCGGCCGGGTCGGGCACCGAGCCGCATGAGGTCAAGAAGTTTCTTGACCAGTTCAACCAGATCCGCCAGTTGATGAAGCAGATGGCAACCATGTCGCTGTGGCAGCGCATGAAGATGGTGACCGGCATGGGCAAGGCCGGCGCGTTCATGCCCGGCAACGAAGGCATGTTGAAGACCAAAGGCAGCACCGGCCATCGCAAGAGCGCGAAGGAACGCGCGGACGACCGCAAGAAGAAGCGCAAGAAGCGTTAGCGAGCATCCCGAAGGGATGCACAACCTCAATTCTCCAGCTTGCCGCATCCCTTCGGGATGCTCGCAAACATCGCGATTTTTCGGTGATTCGCGCCTTGCGTCCCATTGCATTCGACGGTATGCGCCTCTCGATTCGGGGGATAGTCGAAACTTGCGATGGGGGCTTCCATGAGTTTTGCCTCGTGGTGGGTGCGATGCGTTTCGGGGGAGACGCAACCGCCGGCGAAAAGGACGTTCCGCAATGCCCGCCTCGAACTCGAGGTGTTGGAAGAGCGCGAAGTCCCGGCCACACTGACACTCAATGCGGGTGCCCTGACGGTCAACGGCACGGCGCTGGACGATCGCATCGCGCTTTCACTTGATGCGACGCAGACGCAACTTGTCGTGCAGGACAACGGCCGGGTGATCGGCCAGTTCGCCAGCAACAGCGTCAGCACGATCACCATCGCCACCGGGGACGGCAACGACCGCGTGCAGATCACGTCGGCCGTCACGCAGGTCACGGTGATCGACGGCGGCAACGGCAAGAACACACTGATCGCCGGTGGCGGGCCGACCACCATCATCGGCGGCGACGGCAACAGCAAGTTCAACGGCAGTTCCAGCACCACCACGTTTGTTGGCGGCAACGGCAGCGAACTGTTCGTCGGCGGTACCGGCACCAGCGCTGTCTTCACCGGTGGTGGTGACAACAAGGTGCAGAACGTCACGGCCGCGGATACGATCGTCGCCAACCCGAACGACAAAGTATTGTTCAACAATCCCAATCCGGCCACCGTCCAAGTGCAAACGCCGACCGAGACTCTCTCGGCCGACGAAGTGGAGCAACTGCTGCTGCGCGCCACCGCGGCCTCGGCGACGAACGATGCGATTATCGCCATCGTCGATCGCAACGGGCGCATTCTGGGTGTGCGCGTCGAGAACGGCGTCGCCTCCGAGATTCAGAACGATCCCGAACTGCTGACGTTCGCGATCGACGGTGCCGTGTCGCTGGCGCGCACGGGGGCGTTCTTCGCCAGCAACTCCGCGCCGCTGACGTCGCGCACCGTCAGCAATTTGAGCCAATCCACGGTGACCCAGCGCGAAGTCGATTCGTACCCGAGCATCACTGATCCGAACTCGACCTACCGCGGTCCCGGCTACGTTGCCCCGGTACGGACCGGTGCGAACTTCCCGCCGAACATTCCGAACACGCCCGAAGTCGATCTGTTCGCCATTGAGCATACCAATCGGGACAGTATCGTTCACCCGGGGCCCGACAGCATCAAGGGCACGGCAGACGATGTGCTGCTGCCCGCCCGGTTCAACATCGACCCGGCCTTCGTTCCCGCGGGGCAGGAGATCTTCGCCCCGAATTCGTACGGATTCCAATCGGGCGTTCAGCCGACGGCCCAGGCACGCGGCATCGCGACGTTGCCGGGCGGCATTCCGCTGTTCGAGAACGGCCAACTCGTAGGCGGCATCGGCATCTTCTTCCCCGGCAAGACAGGCTTCGCCAGTGAAGAAAACTCGAGCATGAGCGCCACCTACGACCCGACGAAGCCCGATCGCTCCTTCGAGGCCGAGTTCATCGCCTTCGCCGCCGCGGGCGGTTCGTCGGGTGCGAATCAGTCAATCGGCGCACTGGGTGGCGTCGCTCCCGTGGCCGGGTTCGACTTGCCCTCAGGCCGAATCGACCTGGTCGGCATTCAACTGGATGTCTTCGGCCCCGGCGGCAGCGTCGAGGGACCGAAACGGCTGCTGGCGCTCGGCGCGGCGCTCGGTCAGGGCGACGCCTCGGCCGGCACCTTCGTACCGGTCACGCCGGGGGCGGACAATGTTCCGAACACGGCGGACGATGCACTGTTCATCAATGGCCTGCCTGTGGCCGAGGGATGGCTGGTCACGCCGCACGATGGCAATGGCGTGACGGCCGAGGAAGTGACGCAGATCATCAACGAAGGCGTCGAGCAGGCGAACAGGACCCGGGCGGCCATCCGCCTGCCGCTGAACTCGTCGACGCGGATGGTGCTGGCAGTGGCCGATCGCGACGGGGCAATCGTCGGCCTGTTCCGCATGCCCGATGCGACGGTGTTCTCCATCGATGTCGCGGTCGCCAAGGCGCGCAATACCAACTACTATGCCGACGCGGACAAGCTGCAGCCGGTCGACCAACTGCCGGGCATTGCCCCCGGCGTGGCAATGACGAACCGAACGTTCCGCTTCCTGTCGCTGCCGCGCTATCCGAGCGGGGCCCAGGGCACCCCACCGGGCGCGTTCTCGATCATCAGAGACGGAGGCGCGAACCCGGTCAACGGCCTGCAGGTCGGCGAACGTCTGCCCGCCAGCGCGTTCCAGAGCGTGCTCGGGTACGACTCCTTCAACCCGCAGACCAACTTCCGCGACAAGACGAACATTCTGAACCAGAACGGCATCGTCTTCTTCCCCGGCAGCGCGCCGTTGTATCGCACGACCGGCAGCACGACGACGTTGATCGGCGGCTTCGGCGTCTCGGGCGATGGTGTCGATCAGGACGACGTGGTGACCACGCTGGGCCAGG
>JBBQII010000385.1:0-4788 GCA_038324795.1 Gemmatales bacterium | reverse complement strand
CCGGTCGGGCGGATCGAACCGGCATCTGCCAAGCTGAAGAAGCCGGGCACGGCCGTGCAATCGAAGTTCGCGCCGCCGCCGATGCCTGTCGTCGAAGAGTATGATGTTGAAGTTATCTCACCAGTTGCGGCGTCGCCCGCGCCGGCGGCACCGCCAGCGGCGAAGGATGACGACGAACGCAGCCTGTTCGAACTTGATCGGCGTGACTACATCATGGCCGGGGCAGGGGCTGGCATCGTCGCGTTTGCGGTCACGTTGGGTTACATCGTGTCGCGTCTGATCCGCGGAACGCCGCCCGCCACGCAGCAGGAAGCGCCGACGGTCAAGGAAGGATCGCAGCCGTACCGCCGACCACCCGTCGAGATGAAACCGCCCGATGAGCCGAAGACCGACGAGATGAAGAAGGACGACATGAAGGACGAGAAAAATTAGTTCGCTTTAGCGTGCATGCCAACGGCATGCACGATCCTCCCAGCCGTGAACAACCATGCGCATCCATGCTCGTCACTATGCGACTCTCGAAGCGATCGAGATTGAGCGCGATGACGGGCGCATCATGTCCATCCGCCCGACGTTGCAAGCATCGGAGACATTGGTTGCCCCCGCGCTGTTCGACCTGCAAATCAACGGTGCGTTCGGATTCAGCTTCAACTCGCCGAGGCTGACGCTCGATGAAGTTCGCCGTGTCATCGACTGCTGCCGGTCGCACGGCATCGGCGGCATGCTGCCGACGCTGGTAACGACATCGCATGATGCGTTCATCCATGGTTTCACCACGCTCGCCAACGCCCGCCGGGTCGATCCGCACATCGGCCGTACCGTGGCCGGTTATCATCTCGAAGGGCCGTACCTGTCGCCGGATGACGGCCCGCGCGGGGCCCATCCACGCGAACATATCCGCCCGCCCGACTGGGATGAGTTCTGCCGCTTCCAGGAAGCGGCCGAGGGGTTGATCAGGCTCGTGACGCTGGCCCCCGAACATGACGGGGCGATACCATTCATCGAAAAGGCCACGGCTTCGGGCGTTGTCGTCGCTATCGGCCACACCGCCGCGAGTTCAGCACAGATCCGCGACGCGATCCGGGCCGGGGCGCGGCTGAGCACGCATCTGGGCAACGGCTCGCATGCGATGCTGCCACGGCACGACAACTACATCTGGGAACAACTTGCCGCCGACGAACTGTGGGCGAGCATCATCCCGGATGGGCACCACCTGCCGGGCGGAGTGCTGAAGAGCATCTACCGCGTGAAGTCGGCTGAACGGCTGATCATCACGTGCGATGCGAGCAGCCTTGCCGGCCTGCCGCCGGGCCGATACTCTCAGTGGGGGACTGAACTGGAAGTTCAGCCAGGAGGTAAGGTCGTCGTCCCCGATACGCCCTTCCTGGCCGGGTCGGGCATGTTCACCGATGAATGTATCGGCCCCATGATGCAGATGACCGGTGCGTCACTGCAGCAAGCGATCGACATGGCCACGGTCCAGCCGCGTAAGCTGTTGGGACTGCCGCACGCCGGTCTGGCCGTCGGTTCCACGGAACCGCTGATGCTCTTCACGCGAACCGATGCAGGAATCCGGATGAGCGAACTGATCGATTGATCACTCGCCCGTGATCCCCAGATCGCGAATCGTGAACAGCGGCCGATAATCGTACTTCGCCAGCGCTTCCCGGGCACCCTGCAACCGATCGACGATGCACACGACGCGCGACACGACCGCGCCGAGCTTTTCAATCTCTTCGATCGCCTGCAGCACTGAACCGCCCGTGGTCAGCACATCGTCGATGACCGCGACGCGATCACCAGCCTTCACAAGTCCTTCGATCCTGCTCTTGCTGCCGTGGTCCTTCGCTGCTTTGCGGACGAAGAACCCTTCGATCGCGCGCCCCGCCCGGTGATAGCTCAGCGACGCGGCCGTCGCCATCGGGATCGCGCCGACTTCAAGCCCGCCAATCGCTTGAATATCGAGGTCGCTGGTGGCGTCGAAGAGGGCATCGCCCAGCAGTGCAATCGCCTCCGAACCGAACAGCACCTTCTTCGAGTTGATGTAGTAGCTGCTCGACTTCCCGGATGCGAGCGTGAACTGCCCGAACGAAACCGCCCGGGCGAGAAACAGTTCTTTCAGTCGGTCGCGCGTCTGCGGATTCATGGCTGGCCCATCGAGAGTTGTGATGCCCTGTTGTACAATCACCGTATCGGGTCCCCGATGATTTCACAGGGAGCAGCGCGATGGCCAAAGAGAAAACCTACACCCCGGACGAAATTGCCGCCCGCATCGCGGAAACGGGCCTGAAGGGCTGGTATCTGGAAGACGGTTGGCTGCGCCGCAAGTACAACACCGACGGCTGGCCGCAGACGCTGATGGCCGTCAACGCAATCGGTTTTGTCTGCGAAGCGGCCGACCATCACGCCGACCTGGCTGTAACCTACGCCAAGATATGGGTGAAGCTGCAAACCCACTCGGCCGGCGGCATTACGGACAAAGACTTCGAACTCGCCCGCAAGATCGAAGATACCGTGCTGTATCGCCCGCAGGGCGGCGCATTGACCGGTACGCCGGGCAAGTTCGTATTCAGCAAAGATTGACCCCGCCGCTTGTTTTCACAAAGGATGCACCGATGAATCGATTCTCTCTGCTATGTCTTTTTCTGGTAACGCCCGCATTCGCCGCGGACATCGACGTGACAATCGTCGGCGGCAAGCTGGACGTGACCAACGCCCTTGTCACCATTCCGCTGCCCGCCGACGTCGATGCGGCCGCCTTGAAGTCGGGTGCCGCATTCCTGACGGCGGATGGAACAAAACTCGTTGGCCAGATCAGCAAGCCTAGCCTGTTCAGTGACGCCAAAACTGCCGAGGCCACCGTCGTCGTCCCGGAACTGAAGGCCGGCCAGAAACTGCCGATCAAAATCCGCATCGGCGGAGAAGCCACGAAACCTGCCTTCGAATGGGGCACGGTCAATGGGCTGGAATTGCTGTCGCACTACAACAAGCCGCTGCTGCAATACTTCCATAAGCCTTACGACGCCAAGGCCACGCCCGCCAAGGCACCGACTGGCAACCCGACCACCAAGCCGTTCCACCACCTCTACGCGCCGGACGGAAAGACGATCCTGACGAACACGAATGAAGGCCGGTATCCGCACCATCGCGGTATCTACTGGGGCTTCAACAAGGTTTCGTACGACGGCAAGACGGCCGACATCTGGCACTGTCGCAACGGCGAACACACCGCCCACGAAAAGGTGCTCGACACCGCGGCCGGCGATCTTTTCGGCCGGCACAAACTGCTGATCAATTGGATCGGTCAGGACGGCAAACAGTTCGCCACCGAGAATCGGGAAGTGACAGTGTTCAACATGCCCGGCGGCAAGCTGATCGAGTTCGATTCCCTGGTGACCACGCCTCTGGACAAAGTTCGTCTCGACGGCGACCCGCAGCATGCCGGCTTCCACTTCCGCGCCAATTCGCAGATGGAGACGAACCCGAAGGAAACGTTCTTCATCCGTCCCGACGGCAAGGGCAAGCCCGGCGAAGAACGCAATTGGACCGCCAAAGGCGGCGGCCCCGTGAACCTTTCCTGGAACGCGATGTCCTTCATGCTGGATGGCAAGCGCTACACGGCGGTCTACCTCGATCACCCTGACAACCCGAAAGAGGCCCGCCAAAGCGAACGCGCCTACGGCCGGATCGGCACCTACTTCGAGTATGACCTGACGAAGGAAAAGCCGCTGAAAGTGCGCTATCGCCTGTGGGTTCAGGAAGGCGAACCCACTCAGGAACAGTGCGCTGCCCTGAGCAGCGCTTTCGCGAACACCGTTTCCGCCAAGTAGTGCACCAGTTTGCGAATTCAGTGATGATGGGGGCTTGCTGCACCCCTTCATCACTCCTATATTTTTCTATCCAAGGGGATGTAGCTCAATTGGTTAGAGTACCGGACTGTCGATCCGGTGGTTGCGGGTTCGAGTCCCGTCATCCTCGTTTGAACACAAGTGGCCGCAAGTTAAGAACTTGCGGCTATTTTCATTTCCCGGCTGCCTCTCGCAGCGAATGGGTTTGGTAGCAATTTGGTAGCACGCCTGAGTTGGCATTGCGGTTACGTTGCCGGGTCAGCTCAATCACTGACGGTACGCGACAACTTAGTCGCATCGCGGGTTGTGCTGGCTTCCTTGGGGTGGCCTGATTGCCCCCGAGTGGCTGTGGCCATTGTTCGGGAGTCGGAACGAGTAACCGATGTCGGTCAGCAGTGCCGCCCGCTGCGTACGTCAGAACGCAACCGCACGGTGTCGTCCTTGAGTTTCTGCGTTGCTTCCGCCGTGCCGCCCGCTGCGTACGTCGGAACGCAACCGCACTGCTGGCGGAATCCGACGGATTTGTCGAGGCTGGCTAAGAAGAGCTACATTCGCCAAGGAGGGGGATTGCCTTTTCGAAGAGGATGCTTGAAGTCTGCCAGTCCCGCCTCTCCCGTGCAAACTACCAATTGCAGTTAGCGCGGAGGCCTCATCAGGAAGACGCTGACTGCCTTGATGTCGCTTGGCTGCACGGCTGTCGGAAGCATGGCATTGCTGTAACGCGCTGATTCCTTGCGGGCCTGAATGCCGCCTTCCAGCGAATCGCCGATGTGTTCCGACAGAGGTTCTTTGAGTTTTCGTTGCGGTCGACAGCCGCGACGCTGGGACCATGAGGCCGTGCGACGGCCAGAGGCCAGGAGCAACCCGACTGGTTGGTTTAAAAATGTCGAACGAGGGACGGCTGGAGCGGATCGAGAGTATGGTGCAGACGCTGGTAAAT
>JBBQII010000384.1:0-4790 GCA_038324795.1 Gemmatales bacterium | reverse complement strand
TGTATCAGCGACTCGGCATGGCCGATCTGGGGCCGATCCTCTCGTGCAGCCGCGACGGCGCAATGATCGAAGGCTTTAATCCCGGCATCACGCTCGAGCGCACGCAGACGCTGATGGAAGGTGCCAGCCACTGCGATTTCCGGTTTCACTCGAATAAGTAGTTCGCCACTCACCAGCGAAGGATTCACTCTCTCATGGCCAAGAAGCAGTTCACGCAGCGCGACGTCGAGCAGGCGACACGCTTGATCCAGCAGGTACCGCCGAAGGTGCTGATCGCCGTTGCTGTGGTCGCGATCATCGGGGTCGCGGCGTTCTTCCTGCTGCGGCAGCCGGCGACGCCGCAAGCGGCGAAGCCAGTCCCTGAAGGTGCGATCTTATTTTGCAGTTGGAACGTCGAAAACTTTTACGACGATGTCGATGACCCGAAGAACGACGACAAGTCGGAGGAGTTCTTCGCGCGTCATCCGGAACTGTTCAAGGAGAAAGTGGCCCACCTCGCGGATGGGCTGTTGATGATGAACGACGGCCGTGGCCCCGACATCATGGCGCTTTGCGAAGTTGAAAGCGAACTGTGCATGACCACACTGAAGGACGCGCTCAACGAGCGGCTGGTCAAGGCCGGCAAGCAGGATGCGCAGTACACGCACGTGCTGTTCAAGGGCGACAAGCTTGGCCGGCGATTTGCCCCGGGGGTTCTTACCCGGCTCGGCGTGGACGGCAACCGCACTCGCAAAGTGACCGACTATGCCGGCAACGGCCGGACAATTGAAGTTCACATCAAGGGAGACAGCGACGACCTGATCGTCATGGCGGCGCACTGGACGAGCCGGGTCGATTCGGGTAACGGCAAAGCGCAGGGCGAGGTGAACGCCAACGACAAACGCCGGATGAGCTACGCCAACGACTGCTACGGCCGATTCAAGGCAATCGTCAAAGACAACCCCGATGCGGACGTGATCCTGTGCGGCGACTTCAACGACGAGTTCAAGGATCCGTCGATCCGCGATGGCCTGCATGCCACCGGCGATCTTCAAGAATGTCGCAATGCGATCGACGAACCGCGGCCGTTCGCCCTGCTGGCAAGCTGGCCGGCCGATGGGAAACCGAAGGGCACCATCTACGGTCGGGGGCGCTGGTCGATCTTCGACCATATGCTGGTGTCACGCGGCATGCTCGATGACAAAGGCTGGCGTGTCGATCCGAACACGGCACAGATCTTCGCGCCGCCAGCATTCCTGACCAGTCGCGGCGAGCCGTTCCGGTTCGGCGACGAGCGGGACACTAAACGCGGCTACAGCGATCACTTGCCTGTCGTCGTTCAACTGCGCGCGAAGTAGTCTACAGCGTATGCCGGCTTCTCCGCTGCTTGCAGTTCACATCTCGGATGCGATGCTCACCTGGCCGTGGCAGGCCCCGGGCCTGATCCTGTCTGCCATGGTGCTCGGCTGGTCGCTTTACCGTATTCATGAAGACGAGATCCCGCGCATCGGCATCATGGCGGCTGTCTTCTTCGTGTCGTCGCTGATTCATGTCCGCGTCGGGCCATCGAGCGTGCACCTGTTGCTCAATGGATTGGTGGGGCTGATCCTCGGTCGCCGGGCGATCGTCGCCATCGCCGTCGGCCTGTTGCTGCAGGCGCTGCTCTTCGGCCACGGCGGCTACCTGGCGATCGGCGTCAATCTGCTTGTCATCGGCGTGCCGGCACTGCTGGCGGTACCGCTGTTCCGTTCTTGGATCTCTGACAGCTATCCGTCATTCCGGCTGCGCGACGGCGGCCTGGCAATCAGCTATCTGCTGTACCCGCCGTTGATGATCGGGTTCACGATCGTTTGCATCATCCGGCTACTCGCCGAGGGCGACCGGCGTCGGCCATCACTGTTCCGGGTTGGTTTCGTGGTGGGGCTGTTGACCGTGATCCTGACGGCAACGCTGAACTCGATAGTGCTCATCGTCGCGGGGGCTTACGACTGGCGGGTCGTTGCCGCGGTGGTGTGGGTCGTCCATATTCCCCTCGCGCTGATCGAAGGGGTAATCGTCGGCGTGGTGGTCACATTTCTGGCGAAAGTGAAGCCGGAGATGCTTCAGGGACTGGGGAATACTTCCTCAAGCGGCACTTCCCACTGGCCGATGCCGACGCCGATGAACAATGTGCCTTTGCGCTGATCAATGCGTGCGACCTTGGCCAACTTGCCGAACTTCGGGCTCCAGACTTCGTCGTTCAGCTTCAACTTCAAACGCCAATCGCGCAGGGCGGCATCGGCCTCGGACTTCTTCTTCAGATCGTTCGTCAGCTTCTCGTACTCTTCGCGTTGGCGATGCGCATCATGCTCGGCGGCGAGTGCCACCGAGCGTGCCTTCTCTGCCTCTTCTCGCAACTGCTGCAGTCTCGCCAGTTCCGGGCCCTTGCCCTTGCGGCGCTTGAGGTAGCGCTGCGCCTTGCGGAGCACTTCGCGAGGCAGTTTCAGTCGCCGGGCGATCTTGATGGCGTTGCTCATGCCGAACTGGCCGATATGCAGCCGGTACGTGGGACGCAGGGACTCGATGTCGAACTCGACCGCGCCATTCTCCGCCCGTTCATTGGTGAAGGCATAGGTCTTCAAGTCGCCGAGGTGGGTCGTCACCATCGCCCGGCAACCGGTCGTGTCGAGATGATCGAGAATCGCCCGGCCGAGCGCGGCCCCTTCGGTCGGGTCGGTCCCCGCGCCGAGTTCATCGAGCAATACTAGACTTCTGCCCGTCGCGTTCTGCAGGATATGGGCAATTCGTGAAATGTGGGAACTGAACGTGCTGAGGGATTGATGCAGGCTTTGCTCGTCGCCGATGTCGGCGAAAACATTGTCGAAGACCGGGACAGATGAACCTTCCGTGGCGGGGATATGCATGCCCGATTGCGCCATCAGTGCAATCAACCCTGCAGTCTTGAGGGCAACCGTCTTGCCGCCGGTGTTGGGCCCGGTGATTACGAGCATCTGAAAGCCGACGCCCAACTTGATTTCGACCGGCACCACGGTCCGCGTTTTACCGTCGGGTGCGGCCGTGTTGCGGAACAAGTGCTCGAGAAGCGGATGCCTGGCGGACCGCAGCCACAAGCGGCCGTCGTTGTTGAGTTCCGGGGCACTCATCGCGAAATCCTGCGAGTAGCGGGCCTTCGCGGTGACGACATCGGCCCGGCCGATTACTTCGAGGGCGGAGTTGATCTGCCGGGAATACTTGCCGACTTCGGCACTGAGCTTCCGCAGAATACGCCTGATTTCGCGGTCCTCTTCCGCCTTGAGCATCACGCGCTCGGCACTCAGGTTGACGATGCTCGCGGGTTCAACAAAGATTGTCTCACCGGTACTGCTGGTGCGATGGACCACGCCGGGGATCTTCAACCGATGATTGGCGGCGACGGGCAGCACGTAGTGGTCGCCATTGACAGTGGCGTTGGGGTAACGCAATGCCTTGCGAAGTTCCGGATCGCGCAGCAGCCGTTTGATTTCGTTCTGCACGCGATCTTCGAGAACCGCGAGTTTCTGCCGCACGGCGGCCAAGTCGGGACTGGCCCCATCGACGAGATGCCCTCTGCCATCGATACAGCCAGTGATGTTGCGCGCGATCGGGCCGAGATCTTCGACGGGCATCAGCATGTCGATCAATCGCGTGAAGCGACCGTCGAGCCGCATCCGGTAGCGGTAGAAGGCGCCAGTTGCGGTGAGTGTATCAGCAATCTGCAGCAGTTGGTCGGTGCTCAGCATGGTGCCGATGGCAGCCCTACGGGCCAGCAGGCGGACGTCGTGGATGCCGCCGAACGGCGGCGACTGTCCCGCGGCCAGGGCATCCGCCATCTCCGAGACAAGGACAAGCTCGGCCTGGATGGGACCCAGCTCGGTGCCCGGTTCGATCGACTGCGCGAGTTCCCGGCCAATCGAAGTGCTGGCGTAAGCACCAAGCAGTTCAAGAATTCGACCGTACTCAAGCAAATCCAGCGTGTGTGCGTCCATCGTTTGTCGTCATCATCCCTGTTGAAACCGTCCGCGGAACATTCTACAAGCGCTGCATCTTTCCAACGAATAAGACAATCTGGCAAATTTCGATTGACCGGCCCTGATACTTGGACGACAATTCAACTAACTTCGTCGGGACGGCTGCTCGCGCTCCTACCTATAGTCATCCCCGGAGTCACCCCGGCCTGGGCGTTTGCCCCGGGCCACCTACCTTCCAAACGGGGGCCTTTCATGCTCGAGATTCTCGGAAAATCGCAGCAGTTCTGCGACGGCGTCTCTCGCCGAAACTTTCTCCGCATCGGCGCTTTGGGTGCGGGTGTGACACTGGCGGACATGCTGCGGGTTCAGGCCGCGCAGACCGGTGAAGCCAAACAGACTCGGCCGAAGTCGGCCATCATGATCTACCTGCCCGGCGGTCCGTCGCACATGGACATGTACGACCTTAAGCCGGATGCGCCCGCGGAGTTCCGCGGCGAATTCAACCCGATCGCCACCAACGTTCCCGGTGTGCAGATCAGCGAACACTTCCCGATGCAGGCGAAGATGTGGGACAAGCTCGCCTGCGTGCGTTCCATCGTCTCCGTCGATGAACACTCCGACTCGCTGGTGTCGACCGGCTATTCCGAACGCGACAATCGCATCGCCAGCCATCCGAGCCTCGGTTCGGTCGTCTCGAAAATGCGCGGCAACGGTGGTGAAGCAGTCCCGGCATTCGTGAGCCTGCGTGGCATGTCCCGCGGTACCGAACCGGGCTATCTGGGCATCTCGCATCGGCCGTTCACGCCGAGTGGAACCGGCAACGCC
>JBBQII010000383.1:0-4799 GCA_038324795.1 Gemmatales bacterium | reverse complement strand
CGAAGGTACCGATGAACGATCGGTTCGGCCGCAAGAACATCGGCATAGGTCGGCAAGATCATATGGTCCCGGCCCCGTGAATGGGGTTGGGCGTGCAACGGCACGAGCGACGGTGTGTACTGCTTCAATCGACGTGGTCCGCCCCGAGACCCATTGTACGCATCTCATTCGCTAGTGGTGATTCTCACGAAAAGCAGCGAGTCTCCCCTGAGGTGGCAGGAGGGTGAGACAGGCTCAGGAATCGGAAAGGGTGAATTCGAAGGTGCTCTCGCCGGCCGGCTTGACTTCACCGCTCAGCCCGCTGAGTTGCGGGTTGCGGTAACGGGCCGGAACCGTGGGGTACGGCGCAGCGGCTGTAGGCATCAGCGTTCCCGCGTTCGGCTGCGGGGCGACAGCCACGCGGTACCAGCCGGAATGAACCGGGCCGTCGAACGCGAAGGTGCCGTCGGACTGCACTTCGCCCTTGATGAGCGGGCCGTTATTGCCGCGGTCTTCGTCGGGCACGAAGACGATCATGCCGCCGCTCATCGGCTCGCCGCGGTACCAGACGCGCCCGCCGACGATCTGCGACTCGACCGGCTTGCGGCCACAGCCCAGCGGCGCGATCAGCACCAGGCAGAACAGGATGGTCAAGCAGTTGCGCATGGACGGTTCCGTCATCGATATGACATGATTCATTTGATGGCATCGGCATGCGGGCCGGGGAACTTGAACGGTTCTGGCCAATTGCAGTCAGCCGCAAGGAACGGTAGGATACACTCTCCGCCGTCAACCGTGAGACTCCGCCATGTTTCGAGCTGTCTTCGTCATCACGCTGGCCGTCACGGCCGTTGCCCACGGCGACGACTACGCGGCTCACGTCAAACCCCTGCTGATGGCCCGCTGCATTGCCTGCCACGGAGCGCTGAAGCAGAAAGCCGGGCTGCGGCTCGACACACTGCAATTGCTGAAGAAGGGCGGCGATTCGGGTTCCCCCATCGTTGTCGGCAAGGGCAGGGACAGCCTGCTGATTCAGCACATCGAGGAACGCGATGGCCTGGAACGCATGCCGCCGGAAGGCGAAGGTGAAGCGCTCAAGCCGGCCGAGATCGCGATGCTGATCAAGTGGATCGATGCCGGCGCGGCGGGCCCGGCCGACGAGAAACCCGAAGCCGACCCACGCGAACATTGGGCATTCCGCGCCCCGGTACGGCCTGCCGTGACGACGACCGGCAACCCGATCGACGCACTGCTGGAAGCCGAATGGAAGCGGGCCGGCGTGACACCGCAAGCACCGGCCGATCCACGTATCTTGCTGCGGCGCGTGCATCTCGACCTGGTGGGGCTGCCGCCGACTTCCCCGGAGATCGATGCGTTCGTTGCCGCGGCAGCGCGAGATCGGCAGAAGGCCGTGGAAGCAGTCGTTGACGAATTGCTTTCCCGCAAGCAGTACGGCGAACGCTGGGGCCGGCACTGGATGGATATCTGGCGATATTCGGACTGGTGGGGCCTGGGGGCCGAGGTTCGCAACAGCCAGAAGCACATGTGGCACTGGCGCGACTGGATCATCGAATCGCTGAACGCGGACAAGGGCTATGATCAGATGGTCCGCGAGATGATCGCGGGGGACGAGTTGTACCCGACCGATGCCGACAAGCTGCGCGGCGGCGGCTACCTGGCCCGGCAGTACTTCCGCTTCAACCGCAATACCTGGATGGAAGAGACGGTCGAACATACGTCGAAGGCATTCATGGGGATGACCTTCAACTGCTCGAAGTGCCATGACCACAAGTACGATCCGCTGTCGCAGAAGGAGTTCTACCAGTTCCGCGCCTTCTTCGAACCGTACCAGGTTCGCCTGGATATGGTGCCCGGACAGGCTGACTTCGACAAGGACGGCATCCCGCGCGGCTTTGACTGTCATCTCGATGCCCCAACTTATATCTTCACCCGCGGCGACGAAAAGCAGCCGCGCAAGGATCAGGCGATTTCAGCCGCGGCACCGGCAATCTTCGGCTTCGACATGCCGACCGTCAAACCGGTGAACCTGCCGCTCGACGCCCACATGCCCGGCCTGCGACCGACAGTGATCGACGCCCAGCGGCGACTGGCCGGGCAGCGAATCGAAGATGACGTGCAGGCACTGTCGGCCATGCTGATGAAGCTGTTCGACGGCACGGGCAAGCAGGCAACGATCGCCGTCGAGATCGAGTACGGCCTCAACGCGTTGACTCTCTCCATCGCGAAGCAGGCGACAACCGAGGCCGCGATTGCCGCCGACCGGGCACGCTTCACGATGGCAAAGGGCGATGCGACGATGCTGGCCCAGGCTGCCAGCAAAGCGGAACGCCGGGCGGCCGCACTTGCGGCCGATCTGGCGGCCACGAAGCTGAACCTGGATCTGCTGACTGCCGCACCCGACAAAAAAGAGGGCGTGCAGAAGAAGCTGACCGCCGCCCGCGACGCGGCAGCCAAGGCGCACAAGGACGCGGAACCGGTCGGCGACAAGTACACATCATTGAAGGGGGCGCAGAAGACCTTCGAGTCGCCGACCGAGACAGAGGCCCAGCGCAGCGTGCCATTCCCCACAACCAGCACAGGTCGGCGAACGGCACTTGCATCGTGGCTGACCGATTCAAGGCATCCGCTGGTGGCACGCGTGGCGGCCAACCACATCTGGGCTCGGCACTTCGGCAAGCCGCTGGTCAGCACGGTGTTCGATTTCGGCCGCAAGGGTTCGCTGCCGACGCATCCGGAGGTGCTTGACTACCTGGCCGTCGAACTTCGCGACAATGGCTGGAGCATGAAGAAACTGCATCGGCTGATCTGCACCAGCAAAGCCTATCAGATGAGTTCTTCGGCGGCCGGCGCTGAAAGCAACGTGGCCCGCGATGCGGAGAACCGCTTCCTGTGGCGAATGCACCCGACACGTATGGAAGCCCAGGTGATCCGCGACAGCCTGCTGGCGCTTGCGGGAGAACTCGACCTGACGCCGGGCGGACCATCAATCCCCGCGGCGGACGAAACCTCCAAGCGGCGCAGCCTGTACTTCTTCCACTCGCACAACGAGCATCAGAAGTTCCTGCTGACGTTCGACGATGCCAACGTCCTCGAATGCTATCGCCGGGCGGAGAGCATCGTGCCGCAACAGGCACTGTCGCTGGAGAACAGCAAGCTGGCGATGGCCGCGGCCGAGGCAATTGCCCGAAAGCTGTCCGTGAACCGGGATGAAGCCGCGTTCACCCGCATCGCGTTTGAACTGCTGCTAGGCTCATTGCCATCCGCCGATGAGTCAAGCGCCTGTGCCGACGCGCTGAAGCAGTGGGCCGACGTCGCCGCCCGCGACCGCAAGCCCGATCCGGCCCTGCGTGCCCGCATCAACCTGGTGCTGGCACTGATCAACCATAACGACTTCATCACGATTCGATGACCCTTTCCATGAGCAAGCACCGCATTCTCGTCACCGGCTCGGCCGGCCGCCTGGGCCGGGCCACCGCGAAGGCCCTGCGCGAGCGAGGCCACTTCGTGCGCGGTTTCGACCTGCGCCCCAGCCCGCATGCGGACGAAAGCATCACCGGCAGCATCGCGGATTACGAGACGTTTCTGAAAGCCAACACCGGGATGGATGTGCTGATCCACCTGGCCGCCACACCGGACGACGACGACTTCCACAGCAGGCTGGTGCCGAACAACATCGTCGGCGTCTACAACGCACTGGAGAGTGCGAAAGCTTCCGGTGTGAAACGGGTGATGTTGGCCAGCAGCGGGCAGGTGGTCTGGTGGCAGCGGTTCACGGGGCCGTACCCGATCCGCGTTGACACGCCGCCGACACCGCGCGGCTGGTACGCATCAATGAAGTTGTTCTCGGAAGGGGCAGGCCGGGCTTTCGCGGAGGGGCATGGCCTGGGCGTACTGGCGGCGCGGCTGGGCTGGTGCCCGCGTGACCCGGCCCACGCTCAAGACTTGGCCGACACCGACTGGGGGCCGGACGCCTACCTGAGCCATCGCGACTGCGGGCGATTCTTCGTCTGTGCGGTGGAGTCGCCGGCCGCGTACACCTTCGCCGTGCTGTACGCCTACAGCAAACCCCTGAAGCAGGCGACTTTCGATATGGAGCCATCGCGCACACTGATCGGCTACGAGCCGCACGACATCTGGCCGGAAGGTGCCCTGGACGATTTCGCCTGAGGTTCGCTTCCGCCACGCGGTTCGTCAGGGCCCGCCCACTTGCCGGCCCAGGCCGGCGACAGCGACGGTCAGGGTCAGCCGCTCGTAACGCTCGCCTCGGGCTCGGGCGATGTCGACATAGTTGATTTCGACCTGGCCGCCTTCACGCAGCGAGATACGGTTCGGGTCGTTCCCGCCGATGCTCAACCGGGTCGGGATCGATCCTTCGAAAACACCGGTCGCCTCGCCGGTCTCGGCGAGACTGAACGTCCGGGCGATGCCATCCGAATCGCGGACGGTGACGTTGAGTGAATCGCGAACAGCGTCATCGCGATTCATATCCGCATCGGTGACACGCAGATTCAACGGCCGCCCGGGGATGATGGCCGGGCCGTCCGGAAGTCCGATGGTGCCGTCGGTACCCAGCAGCACCAGCTCGCCCCAGACTTCCGGATGTGTGCTGGGAGTGACCTTCTTCTGGGCATTCAGGTAGTAGTACATCTCGCTGCCGGTATCGACCTGCAGATTGAAACCGAGCGTTTGTCCGGGGCGGATGCGCGCATCCCCAAGAAGCGTGAACGGAATCGCCAATTCGATGTTCCAACCCTTCAACGTCTTGACGGCCGCGCGACGGAAGACATCGGCACCGATCG
>JBBQII010000382.1:0-4809 GCA_038324795.1 Gemmatales bacterium | reverse complement strand
CAAGCTGCGCGTCCGCCTGAAGGCCGAACGCAAGCTGGCCGTCGGCGACATGCTGGCTTTCAGCCATACGTCGACCGCGCTCGATCCTGACGATCTGGTCCTGAGCGAACCGGAACTGCTGGAACACGTGAAGCCCGGGCAACGCATTCTGCTCGACGACGGCCGGCTGCAGGCCGAGGCAGTGTCGAACACACCCGAGCGGTTGCTTGCGAAAGTCACCGTGGGCGGGCCGCTGCTGCCGAACAAGGGCGTTAACCTGCCCGACACGCCGTTGACCACCGCCGCCCTGACCGACCGCGACCGTGTCGCCATCGAGGTTGCGGCCCGCGCGAAGGTCGATTGGCTTGCCCTTTCGTTTGTCCGCACGGCGAGTTCGGCGGATGAGTTGCGGGCGGAAGCATTGAAGCACGGCCTGTCGGTCCCGATCATGGCCAAGATGGAACGGCCCGAAGCGGTCGAGCATGCCTCCGCCATCATCACCGCTTTCGACGGCATCATGGTGGCCCGCGGCGACCTGGGCGTCGAGATCGCCCTTGAGCGCGTGCCCACCGTCCAGAAAAGATTGATTGCGCTGGCACGACAGGCGGGCAAGCCGGTCATCACCGCGACCGACATGCTTGATTCAATGCGCCAGAACCCGCGCCCGACCCGTGCGGAAGCGGGCGATGTCGCCAATGCGATTTACGATGGCACCGATGCCGTGATGCTCTCAGGCGAAACGGCCGTGGGTCATTGGCCCGTTGAAGCGGTTCTGTGCATGGCGCGCATCGCGTTGGAAGCTGAGGCGCACCTGCACGATGTCGATCATCCATTGGAGTATCGATCGGTCGGCGGGCCGTCCATTGATGATCCGATCACGCAGTCAGTGGTCGAACTGGCGGACAAGATCGGGGCCGACGCCATCATCACGCCAACGGTCTCCGGACGCACGCCGCGGCTGATTGCCCGGCATCGGCCAATGATCCCGATCATCGCACCGGTGCCGAATGAAGCGATTTTGCGGCAGTTGTCGCTGGTATGGGGCGTGCAAGCCGTCGTCCGCGAGGAGAGCAAAACCCCGGGCGACGACCGTATGAACGCCGCCCTGCGCGCTGCGTTCGAGCAGAAAGCGGTCGCGGCCGGACAACGCGTAATCATCCTGGCCGGCCACCCGACCTCCGGCGGACAGCACCTTCCGACGATCCGCTTCGTGAAGGTGGGAGAGTCCGGCCTGCCGACTGCCCCGTAAGGGTGAACTGTACCCATCGTTCCTGTCGAACTGGCTAACCGTATCGTGCCGGCCGATCAGCCCGGTTCCGTTTCCAACATCGATTCCCACTTCAACCTGTTCGTTCCACCATGCCGATCAAAGCGGAAGTGGCTGCTTCCGCGCGTTCCCGCGTGACCCCCGGTCAGCGGCCTGGTATCGCATTCGCCCGTATACCGCAGGCAGGGTGTCCACGATCATGTCCCATTCTTCGATCCGGAATGTGCGGCTGCATGTTGAGCAGCTCGAAGAACGGGAGGTTCCCTCGGCCGTCTTCGGCACCGAGTCGTTCGATCAGGTGACGAAACCCGCCCTGCCGCCTGGCTGGGAACAGTGGGCCAGCGACGGGAACAACGCCTACACCACTTCTTCGGTACGATCGGTCAGCGGCACTCAATCACTCTCGTCCACCGCCATCAGCAGTACTTCGTCACGCTTCTGGAATACGTCGGTCGCGTCGGCCGACACCGGTGTGCAAGCGTCGATCTACATTGACAGCCTCGTCCCCACGCAACTGATTATCCGCGGGTCGGATCTCGATTCCGCGACGCCGACCTTTTACGCCCTGACCGTGACGCGCGGTGTGACGATCGAGTTGTCGCGCGTCGTCGATGGTGTATCGACCACGCTGGCGAACCTGAAAAGCACCAGCTACGTCAGCGGCCGATGGTTGTGTGTCAGCCTCGTTCCCGATGGCGATGAACTTTCCGCCGTCGTGCAGCGGCACGACAACGGCCAGTACCTCGACTCGACCGGCAAGTGGGTGGCAACGCAGGCGACTGCCATGAGCGTGACCGACAGCACCATCCACCAGAGCGGGCACCTGGGAGTTGGCAGGGCTGCACGCTACGCCGGTGCGGTCGCCATCGACGACATCGCATCATTGCCCGCCTCGAATGACACGACGGTCACGGAGTCGTTCGACACGACAGCCGCGGGCAGAGCGCCTGCCGGCTGGTCGAGCTACAGCAATGACAAGTCGGCCTTCGTCGCTGCCGGGGGCGGCCGATCGGGCAACGGCATTTCGTCCAACGGTCTGTCGACCAGCAGCAGTCGGCTCTGGGCAAGCGAAGCGCTTCCCGCCAACGTCGAAGCCTCGGTCGATCTGTTCGTTGATTCGCTGGTACCCGGTCAGTTGATCGTGCGCGGCAACCAGCTTGATTCAACTTCCGCGGACTACTATGCACTCTCGATCACGCGCGGCACGACGGTCAGTCTCGTTCGAGTGAACGACGGCGTGTCGACATCGATCGTCAGCCTGCGTTCGACCGCGTACACCTCATCACTGTGGGTGCGGGCGACACTGACGGCCGAGGGCGACCATCTGCAGGCCCGCATCCAGCGGCTGGATACCGGCGCATGGCTGAACCAATGGGGGGACTGGCAGGACGAACCCGCCGCCGCACTCGACGCCCGCGACACAACGATCCGTACCGGCGGGAACGTCGGCGTTGCCCGGCCGAGGTTGTACGCGGGTAAGGTGACGTTCGACAATTTCGCCGCGATGCCGAACTTCAGCGACATCACCGGGCCGACGCTCACCGTCACGCCACCGATCGTTGCCGGCCCGCTCTCGGGGGAAGTCGGATTCCGCATCATCGCACGCGATGCGGGCGGCATCAGCCGTGTGGAATACATCGTTGACAATCTGCTCGTGGCCATTGACCGCGAAGCCGGCTACGACTGGCTGCTTGATACGCGCAACTTCGAGAACGGTGCTCATCGGCTGACAGTACGAGCGCACGACGAAGCCGGCAACGTCGTCGAGGTGTCCGGCCTGTTCACCTTCAGCAACACCCAGGCGGCACTGCCGACGATCCCAAGGCATTACTCGCACATCCGTATCGCCGCACTGGCCTACAGCGGCAACCCGATGGGGGCGTTCGAAAAGCAACTGCTGCAGACGAGCATTGATCTCGTCGTCCCCAATCCACGTTACCTGGGCACGATTCAGCAGACGTCGCCCGATACGCCGCAGCTGATCTACTCGAATGCGTCGAACATCTACCTGGAACTGTTGACCGACTGGTTGAAGTACGCGGACGCCCGGAACGTCTCGCGCGAGTTGGCCTTCTACCATGTCGCGAAGCCGACCGCCTTCAGCGGTGCCAGCTCCTCGGCCGTGCCGGTCACCTGGTTCTGGAACGCCAGCGTTGGCCCCAACAGCGGCACCGCGGGGCATAAGAGACTGACGGCCGGGACACGCAACTCCACTACGGGCGACGTGTTGTTCGGCAGTGTCGGCACATCGCTGTATCTGGGGTACACGGAGAACTTCCGCGAGATCAACGTCTCGTTGTCGAGCGCGAAGAAGGCCGGCTGGTCAGGCGTGTTCGAGTACGCCACGGCCACCGATGCCAACGGCAATCCCACCGCCTGGAAAACGCTTTCGATCAACGCCGACACGACGAACGGTCTCGCTCAATCGGGCCAGATCACCTTCGACCCGCCGCGCGACTGGGTCACCTCTACCATACCCGGGTCCACGGCCCTGCTGTATTACGTTCGCGTCCGCACACTGACCGGAACGACCGGCACCGGGCCGATCGCGACGAGTATCCTCGGACGAGACTACGTCAACGCGCGGGGCGGTTCCACGGGGACCATTCCCGCGTTCGACCATGCCGCCGATCGCGACGGCGACGGCTACCTGAACAACGCCGAGTATGCCGCCCGTCGTGCGGGGAACGATGCCCGCTTCGTCTACGAAAGCCGGCTGTTCTACCCCTTCTACGGCCAGCATCGCTACGTGACTGATCCCGCGCAGCAGATCGTGCGCGACTGGAGTGCCGACTACCATGTGCGATTCCTGAACGCCAACCCGCTGGCGGATGGGCTGTTCTTCGACAATTCCAGCGGCCGCAACCCGGTGTACGAATATGACGTGATCGAAGAAACCGCGACCTATGCGGCCGACTACGGTGCCCTGCTGGCGACGGTGGAACGGGCGATCGCCCCGCGCTGGATCATGGCGAATACGTCGAACGGCGGCGTCGAGACCGACTATGTCGTCGAGCAAGTGCCGGGCACGATGGAAGAGTTCGCCATCCGCGCCATGTCGGCCAATTGGTCACAGTTCAACGACTTGGCGGCCATCGTGAAGCGACGGCAGGATGCAACCGACCCTTCGGGCTACATGGTGATTGACAGCCTGTCGACCGGCGGCTCACCGACCGATGCCCGAACGCAGATCGCGACGCTGAGCTACTACTACATGATCGGCGACTCGCAATCGACGATGCTGATGCTCTGGGGCGGTGAAGAACCCAACACAACCTGGAGCCGGCACTGGTTCAACGCGCTGACGTACAACGTCGGCGAGGCGAAGGGCGACTACAACCTGTTCACAACTGGCAGGGACCCCGCCAACACGGCCCTGTCCTACAACGTCTACCAGCGCGAATACGACAACGCCCTGGTGCTTTACAAGCCGCTTTCGTATGCACTCGGCAGGGGCATCGGCACAACGGCCAGCGCCACGGCCACAACGCATCAGCTCAACGGCACCTACCGTGTGCTGGCCGCGGATGGCACGCTTGGCGCGCCGGTCACCGGTGTGACAC
>JBBQII010000381.1:0-4810 GCA_038324795.1 Gemmatales bacterium | reverse complement strand
CGGCCGCTTGCATCCGGCTTCTTCCGAGCCGATCGACAAGGCGGTCCTGATCGTTCAGGATGGCAAGATCACAGCCATCGGCAAACAGGGTGAGATCGCCATACCGAAGGATGCGATCGTTAACGATCTGCCCGATATGGTGATCATTCCCGGCCTTGTCGATACACACTCGCACATCGGCGTCTACTCCCGCCCCGGCGTCGCCGCCAACTCGGACGGCAACGAGATGACGGGGCCTGTTCAGTCCGGCATTCGCGCTCTCGACGCCGTCAATGCGGATGATCCCGGCATCAAGATGGCCGTGGCGGGCGGCATCACCACCGCCAATATCATGCCCGGCTCGGGCAACGTCATCGGCGGGCAGACGGTCTACGTCAAGCTCCGCGGCAAGACCGTTGAGGAGATGCGCATCGTTGATGACAAGACGCTGGGTGGCCTGAAGATGGCCAACGGCGAAAACCCCAAGGGCTACGGCAAACGCGGCCTGGCGCCGGCCACACGCATGAAGGTTGCTTCACTGCAGCGCGAACAGTTCATCAAGGCCCGCGAGTACCAGCAAAAGTGGCAGAAGTACCGTGACAGCAAAGACGACAAGGTAAGCGCGCCCGATGTCGACTTGAACATGGAATCGCTGGTTGAAGTGCTGGAGAAGAAGCGCACGGTCCACTTCCACTGTCACCGGGCCGACGACCTGATGACCGCCGTGCGCATCGCGGATGAATTCGGGTTCGACCTGGTGCTGCAACACGCCACTGAAGGGTACCGCGTTATCGACGAACTGGCGAAACGAAAGATCCCCTGCTCGCTGACGCTGGTCGACAGCCCGGGCGGCAAGCTGGAAGTGATGGGCCTGCTCGAAGAGAATGCCGCGATCCTCGAAAAAGCTGGCGTACTGGTAGCGATCAACACCGATGACTCGGTCACCGAATCGCGATTCTTCCTGCGTACGGGCTCGATTGCCGTGCGTGGCGGCATGCCCGAGGAAGCGGCACTGCGTGCGCTCACCATCAACTCGGCAAAGATGCTCAAGCTCGATCACCGCGTCGGTTCACTGGAGAAGGGGAAAGATGCGGACTTCGTGATCCTCAGCGGGGCACCGTTCCGGGCATCGACGATGGTGCTCAAGACCTACATCGACGGCGTGCCTCGCTTCGATCGCGGCATCAAGCGTGACTGGAGCTATCAGGCAGGCGGCTTCGCACTGACCGATCTGGCGAAGCTCCCCGACATCACCCCGATTCCCAAGCCGCTTGCGGCCGCCGCCATGCCGAAAGCACAGGGGCTGGCCGACCTGTCGAAACCGATGAAGTCCTACGCGATCCGCGCCGGGCGGATCCATACGGCGGCAGGCGAGCCGATCGCCGATGGTGTGATCATCGTCGAGGATGGCAAGATCAAGGCCGTTGGCCCGGCTACCAAGGTCGTTATTCCGAAAGACCTGCCGGTGATCGTCGCCGCGGAAGTATCGCCGGGGTTGATCGACGCGCATTCGGTCTGCGGCATCTCCGGCGCGTACAACGTCCCGGCCGATCAGGATCAAGACGAGGTTGGCGACCCGAACCATGCCGACTTGCGCGTACTCGATGCCTTCAACCCGAATGAACCATTAATCGAGTTCCTGCGTGCCAACGGAGTCACGACCGTTCATGTGCTGCCGGGACGACACAACGTGATCTCGGGACAGACAGGCATTTTCCACACATCGGGAACGACGGTTAACGAATCACTGATCCGCTTCCCGGCTGGCCTGGCCGTCAATCTGGGCGAAACGTCGAAGACCGCCGGCAAGTTTCCGTCCACGCGCATGGGCAGCGCCAGCGTGCTGCGCAACGCCTTCACGCAGGCCCGCGATCATGCCGCGAAGAAGGAGAAGTCGAAGAACCTGAAGCTCGACGCGCTGGCCCTGGTGCTTCAGGGAGACCTGCCAGTGATCTTCAGCGCCAACCGGTCGGATGACCTGATCACCAGTCTGCGCATTGCCGAAGAGTTCAAACTGAAGGCGATCCTTGACCTGGCCACGGAGGCGTATCTGGTGCCCGAGGCCATCGTGAAGGCGAAGGTACCGGTGATCGTCCATCCGACCATGCAGCGGGCCGGGTCGAGCATCGAGACACTCAATGGCTTTACCGGCAACGCGATGGTGCTGGCAGACAGGAAGGTGCCCCTGGCGATCTGTACGGCGTTTGAAGGCTACGTGCCGAAGTCGCGCATGCTGCGTTCCGAGGCCACCATGGCGATGGCCCACGGCCTGGGATACGAACGGGCGCTGAAGGCGGTCACCATCGACGCTGCCCGGTTACTGGGCATTGACAAAGAGTATGGAAGCATCGAAGTGGGGAAGATTGCTGACTTGGTTCTATACGACGGCGACCCGCTGGAAAACTACAGCCACGTGACCGTGACCATCAACGGCGGCAAGATCGTGTACAACCGGGAAGACTATCTGAAGCTGCCGTTCGCACGACGTGTGCTGGCGCTGGGTGGGTCAAGCTGCTGCCTTGGGGAGTGGTAGGCAGACTTTTACTTCCGAACATACCAGCATTGGTCAGGATCGACCCCCTGGGCACTGTTGTACTCGAGGACCAGCCGGCGGGCGTTGATGTTGATGCGCTCGAGCATCTTCAGCACCAGCTCGACCGGCTTGTCGTTTTCGTGGGCCCAGAGGATGACTTCGAGATTGTCGTTGCCGCCGAGTAGAAGCGCGACAATGGTGTTGAGAAGGGGCTGTTGATCCAGGAATTCGCGTTGAAGCAGGCCGAAATCTTCTAGGTCGAGTTCCGTCCAGTACCTGGCACCTTGAAGGTGTTCGATCAGGCGAGCCCTGAGAAAGCCCCACCAGTGCTTCTGAATCCAGAGCTGGAGAGCGAATTCTCCGAGATCCCTACCGTCTTTTTGGCTCTCGATCCATTTGAATGCATCCGCCTCCTGGCGCGACACCTTACGGACGCTGTAGCGCTCGTACGTGTTCGGCGGCAGACAACAAAAGTCTGTGTTCATCGGAATGCCCTTCCATCGTCCGCTCGACCTGGGAGAGGTTGAGGTACTCACGGGCGGATCCGCATGCTGCTGCAGGCAAAGTACAACACGCGATCCACTTAATCCTATAACTTACCGCACGCCGTTTTCAAGTCCTAAGCCGACCAACTGTCCAGAAGATAGGCAATCTGTGCAGGTTATTCCGTGGCGCGAATAATTATGAAAGCATCACCAATCCTTGTGGCGGCAGTGACCGCAATCCGGTCGGTCCCCGGAGTAACGCTCCCACCTGCGGGTTTTGCGCTCGGATCTCCGGCGGCATTCCCTCATCGCACGTGGTGACGATCAGGTCGACCCGGCCGTCCTGCTCGATGAGCAACGGGCAAGTGACCCGTGGCGAACCGGGCACACGCCACTCTTCGATGATCTCGCCGCTGTGCAGTTCTACGCGGATCACACGTCCTTCGTTCACCATCGCCGGATTGTAGATGGCGACAATGGCCGAACCGTCACCGGCATCGATCATGCCATCGGGGAACCCGGCGATTCCGCTCAAGTCGACAGCCCGCTCCTCGCCAATGATCTCACGCGATTCCAGATCGATGTGATACTTCATGATGTTGCGCCGCGGCGTGTCGATATCGAACAGATACGTCTCCTCCTTCGTTGAAACGAAGAACTTCCCATTCGAGCAGGTATGCCCCTCGGCCAGCTCAGTGATGTGAAAACCATGCACGGTCAGCAGGTAGAGCTTCGCGATCGGTTCCGCGAACTTCAGGTCCTTGGTGCCGAAGACGACGACATTGCCGCTCGCGGAGACTTCGCCGTCGTTGATCGTCGTGCGCAAGTTATCGTCGTCGATCGATGTTTTCGGCTCCCAGGTGTTGCTGGCGAGATCGATCAATCCGACCTGTTTTCCCATTCCCGCAAGGATCACATTGGGCCGATCGGTCGGTATGATGAACCCCGGCCGACCCGGTTGCTGCAGCGTACGGCGTTCACCGTTGTCCCAGAATCGAAGGTGAATGCTGCCGCTGATCGCGTCGGCGGCTGTCTGGATATTCACCCACGCCAGGGCCGCGCGGCCGTTGACGACAACTTCGCGCGGCCCTTCCGGCAGCCAGCGGTCGCTCAGCGTCACGGGCTCGATGAACGGCAGCATCACGGTCGATTTCATGGTGTTCCCCAATCACGGGAGTATTTCGATGCTCGCAGGCAAGTCGGCCCTGATCACCGGCAGCAGTTCCGGCATCGGCCTCGCCGTTGCCCGGGCGTTCCTGACGAACGGTGCGCGCGTGATGCTGACCTCGGAACGGTCGCTCGGCAGTTGTCCCGACGTTCAGCCGCTATTGCGCGGCGATACTGCTCAGTATATTCAGGCCGACCTGACCCGCGATGGCGAAGCGGAACGACTGGTCGCAGAGAGTGCGCCGTTTCTCGATTCGATTGATGTGCTGGTGAACAACCTCGGTACCTGGCGTGAGCCGCCGTTTCTCGAGATGACGCGGGCACAGTTCGACTTCATCTTCAATCTGAACGTCTGGTCGGCCCTGGCGGTGACGCAGCAGGTGGCCCGGCACAACATCGCCCGCAAGCGCGGCGGCCGCATCCTGTTCACCACGTCGTTGAACGGAACTCGCTCGGAGCCGCAGCACACACTGTACGACGCCAGCAAGGGAGCAATCAACGCCTTGACCAGGCAACTGGCCATCGAGCTGGCCCCGCACGGCTTCACCACGGCCGCGGTGGCACCGGGTCTGGTGGAGACCCCGCTGACCGACTATGGCCTGCGCTCCGACCCGGCAGCCCGGCAGGCGATCCTCGACCAGATCCC
>JBBQII010000380.1:0-4837 GCA_038324795.1 Gemmatales bacterium | reverse complement strand
CGCCTTCGACGGCTTCCGGGGCGTTCCGCGCGGGCGCCGCGACGATTCGAACTCGAGAGCTTTTGCTGTGGCGGCGACCCGGACTTCGTGGCCATAGGGGGTTGCCTTGCTTAATGCACCGGCGCAACGCGGCCAGTTCCGCTTCGTGTTCCGCTCCGTTGACGTACGTGAGCCAAAGGACCCGATGATTGGGCATCACACCGTACGACAGTAACCGCGTCGGCTACCGCACCAACGCTTCACGCATGACGTTCTCGAACGCCATATAGTCCGCCTCCTTCGCGAAAAGCCGTCGGCCCACGGTTCGATTGAGCACATAGACCACTCAGCCGCCCGCACAGAATCGGAGTCGTCGTGGCATGCCCTGAATCTGCACCGTCCATGGGACGCTGAGAAGCCGTGAAGACTCGCGCCCCGTTTGCCCCCCCGATAGCGAAGGTCCCCGACAATTTTCTTGCATCTTCGCGTGCGGGGACGTCAGAATGGTAGCTCTGCAGTTGCCCCCTGCCTTCTCTCCCCGCCGTTGGCCGCGAGTTCCCTTTTTCCGCCGCTGGAGTACGCGTTCGTGCGATTTCAACATTGGAAGTTCCATGCCGGCCTGATCGTCGTTCTCGCCTTCGGCGTGGTTGCTTCGTCGGCGCGGGCTGATGATTTTCAGAAGCAAGTTGAGCCGTTCGCGAAGAAGTATTGCCAGGCATGCCACAACAAGACGCAGGCCCGGGGCGATTTGGATCTCACGCGTTACACCCGGGACGGCGATGTCACGGGCGACTTCCGTCGCTGGCAGAACGTGGTCAAGTTCATTCGCGGCGGCGAGATGCCGCCGGGCGATAAGACCCAGCCGACGCTTGAAGAGCGCAATGCCGTCGTCGGTGCCATCGAGTCGATCCTGCTCGTCGAAGCAAAGAAGCATGCAGGTGACCCTGGCGCTGTCATGCCGCGGCGGCTGTCCAATACCGAATACGACCTGTCGATTCGCGATCTCACCGGCGTCGCGATCCATGCGACCAAGGAGTTTCCCGTCGACCCGGCCGGCGGCGAAGGATTCGACAACACCGGCGAAGCACTGGTGATGACGCCGAGCCTGCTCAACAAGCATCTCGGGGCGGCGACGTTTGTTGCCGACCATCTCGTACTGAAGACCAATGGAATCGCGTTTTCCCCGTTCCCGGTGACGTCGTACACCGAACGCAAGAAACTGGCCGAGCAGGCGATCATCGACTTTTATCGCCAGCATGATGTACGCATGGCCGACTACCTCGAAGCGGCCTGGCGCTATCGGCATCGCGGCGAAGCCGGGCGCGGCGCCACCCTGCGGGACTTGGCAGCCCGCGGGAAGCTGAGCGGCACGTACCTCGCCCTCGTTTCACAAACGCTGAACGAAGCGAAGAACGGTACCGGCTATCTGCAACAGCTGGGCACCATGTGGGAGGCCGTTCCCGCGCCGACGAAAGCCGATGGGGTTCCCAGGGAACTGGCGGACTGCGAGCGATTCATCGTCTTCGCACGCGGACGGTTGTTCCCGAAGGAGCCGCCGTTGATCGTCGCCAGTGCCGGCAACTGGCCGATCGCCCATCTCGCAACCCGTGCGAAGGTGGCTGCCGCGCGAGACACGTTCGATCCCGGCGCCTTTAAGGCGAAGGAGACGCTCAAGCTCGGCCGGCTGCTATTTCAGAAGGGTGAGAAATCCTCAGCCACTGTACTGTATCTGCGCATCGACCCGGCGTTCGGGTCATCACCCGGCGTTGTCGTGTTCCATCGTCCCGTGTTCACCAAGGGGGACGGTCTCCCGAAGAACAAAAAGGACATGGAGACGCAGGCCGTCGAATCGCTGCGGACGGTGCTGGAACGCGAGGCCCCCGATGTTGCGCGAAGGCTGGCCTTCGGCAAGCATCCGCGCGGCGGCGAGTTGGACAGCGAATCGTTCGCCGTGGAGGGGCCGACCGTCATCGAGATCCCGCTCAGCCAGGCGGCGGTCACGGCATTGCAAGGCAAGCAGTTGCTTGTCGAATGCGAGTTGGACGGCAAAGCAACCCCCGAGGCGGCGGTTCAGGTTCAGCATGCCATCGGCAACGCTCCCACGGCGAAGGTCGGCACGAACGCGGAACTGCTGCTGCAATCCACGAGCAAGGTGGCGAAAGATCTCACCGCTTCGAACGAGCGGTTCTGCGCAGCGTTCCCCAATCGCTTCTTCTACTCGGATTCCAGTCGCGGTTTGGCTGCCGGATTCCATCTGGTCGAAGGTTTTTTCCGCGATGATCAGCCGCTCTTCAACAAGGTGCTGACGCAAGCGGAGCGCGACGTGTTGGACCGGCTTTGGCAGGAACTGCACTTTATCACCCGGAGTTCCGAAACGCTGCTGCGCGGCTTTGTCTGGTTCGAACGGGCTGAGCGCCACGTTCTGCACGACAAGCGGTTCGATTTCCTGAACTCGGAAGATCCGCTGCTGGTCGAAGCGGAGATGCTGGCCAAGTTTGAACGTCACTATCTGGAAAAGCTCGGCGTGAAGCTCATGGACGACGCGCTGATGCCCTTGAAGCCAAGCGCCCAGTTCGACCTGATTCACGGTTTCTTCGACCGAGTTCGCGCCGGCCTCGCGGAGTACAAGCAGACGCTTGCCAAGTCCGAGGAGCCGGCACTGGTCGACCTCGAGCGATTGGCACAGCGGGCCTACTGCCGGCCGCTGCGACCCGATGAAGCCAAGTCGCTGCGCGGGCTGTATCAGCGAATGCGGCAGCAGGGTCAGGGTGTCGAGACGGCGCTGCGCGGCACCTTCACGGCCGTGCTGATGTCGCCGCACTACTTCTACCGTGTGCCGGTCACACCTGCCGGGCAGGGAATCCATCCGCTCAAAGACGATGCGTTAACGCGACGTCTCAGCTACTTTCTCTGGTCGTCGCTGCCGGACGATGAATTGCTGAAAGCGGCGCGCGACGGAAAGCTGCAGGACGAAGCAGTCCTGCGCGAGCAACTACGGCGGATGATGAAGGACCCGAAAACCGAGGCGTTCGCCCGCGAGTTCTTCGGGCAATGGCTGCGCTACCGGGACTACCTTGCGAAAGATCCCATTCCCGCCAACACCTACCCCGGCTACGACGCCGCTTTGCGTGAAGCAATGTTCGAGGAGCCGACACGGCTGACCACGCACCTGATCCGGCAGAATGAATCGATCGACGAACTGCTGCACAGCGATGTGACGTTCGTCAACGAAACGCTGGCCCGGTTCTACGGCGGCGCGATCGAGACTCAGTTCCGCCGGCAGTTTGCCGAACGCGGCGAGGAACTCATGCGTACGGGCCTTTCCACACAGCGTGACCCGAAGTCGGAATGGTACCGCGTCGAGGGCCTGCGCGGGATGGGACGCGGCGGGCTGTTAGGGATGCCGGTCATCCTCGCGAAGAACTCCGCGGGCCAACGGACCAGCCCGGTCAAGCGGGGTTTCTGGGTCGTGCACCATCTGCTGGGCCAGCACTTCCCCCCGCCCCCGGCCGACGTACCCGAGTTGCCGAAGTCGGAAAAGGAAAGCACAAAAACGATTCGCGAACTGCTCGCCCGGCACACTACACATCAGCAATGTGCGATGTGTCATGTCCACTTCGACGGCCTCGGCCTGACGCTCGAGGGCTTCGACGCGGTCGGCCGCGCCCGGACGAAGGACCTCGCCGGTCGCGCGGTGCAGACTGTCGGCCCGTTGCCCGGCGGAAAGACGGCCGAAGGCGTTGCGGGGCTGATCGACTACGTGGAGAAACAGCGTCGGCAGGACTTCGAGCGCAACCTGTGCCGCAAGTTCCTGGGCTATGCCCTCGGACGGTCGGTCCTGCTGTCCGACGAACCGTTGTTGCAGGAAATGGAAAAGAAACTGCAGGCGGAACGACGATTCTCCGTGTTATTCGAGATGGTGGTCTTGAGCCCCCAGTTTCGGCAGCAACGCGGGCGGGACTTCGTGGCCGCCACGCCGTGACGGATTCATGCAGAAGGTCGACGACGAGTCAATTGGTATCAGCCTGACAAGGAGCTTTTGATGAATACTCCGCAAGTGTCGCGTCGCGTGGTCCTCAAGGGGCTTGGCGCCACCGTCGCGTTGCCCTGGCTGGAGTCGGTACGTCTTCTCGCTGGCGAAGCACCGTTGAAAGCCGCACCGCCGAAACGATTCGCCTTCATGTTCTTTGGCGACGGCATCCATCCGCCGGAATGGTGGTCGAAGGGCAGTGGAGCGGAACTGGAGCTTGGCCCGGCGTTTGCCTCGCTCAACCGCGTCAAGGACAAGGTGAACTTCATCCATGGGCTGCGGCATCCCAACAACGTCTGCGATGGGCACGCCAAGGGTGCCGCGGGCATTCTCAGCGGTATGAATCCCCACAACGGCCGCGAGATCCGCGCCGCCGCCAGTCTCGACCAGGTACTGGCCCGCCGCATCGGCGATGCCACCGCCCTGCCCAGCCTGGTGCTGGCCTGCGAACGGCCCGTCAGCGGGTTTCACGAGTCCGGCTACTCGATGATGTACGCCTCGCACGTTTCGTGGAGTTCGCCGGTGACCCCGGTACCCGCGGAACTCTATCCTTCACTGGCGTTCGACACGTTGTTCGACAGCCGCAGTAGCCGGACTCAGGCGAGCGTGCTGGACCATGTGAACGAACAACTTCGCGAAGTGTCGCGGAACGTATCAACGTCGGATCGTGCGCGGATCGACGAATACGCCAACAGCATTCGCGAAGTGGAAGGCCGACTGGCACGAATGCAGGCGAACGGGGGCAAAGGACCCAGTGAGGCCGTGCTGAAACAGCGCCCGGCCAACGGCCTGCCGACAACGCTCGACAGTCCTCAAGCGGAAGTTCGA
>JBBQII010000379.1:0-4845 GCA_038324795.1 Gemmatales bacterium | reverse complement strand
GGATCGAAACCCGGCTGGTACGTCTCGACCCGGCCGCGGAACTGCGCGATCGGCTCGATGCCGAACGCCGCTCACTGGTGACGCGCCTGACGGATGGCCGACTGATCCAGGTACGCGTCTTCCAGGAGATCACCGCGCTCGAGCAGGAAGGCAAGAAGCAGGAAGCCCTCGATCGCGGCCGGGTGGTCCAGAAACTGCTGGAAGCCGCTGGTATCGAACTTCAGGACGAGATCGACAAACTCGAAACGCGGGCACAGAAGGAACTGCCGAAAGGCGAAGGGTTCGCTCGAGATTGCGGGCGGCAACTGCAACTGCTGAAGAGCAAGCACGGGGAACTGAAACAGCATCTGGATGAGTTGGTGGCTGCCATCGCGGACGACAACAATCCCGCGATCGTTGAGAAGAAGCGCAAAGTGCAGGACCTGATCCGCGCGGCCGAGCTGCTGGTCACGCAGGCGGAATACGAGAAAGCACTGGCCGCTTACCAGCAAGCCATCGCCGCAGCCGCAGATGAACCAGCCGCGAAGGCGAAGATCGAGACGGCATACGCCAATTTGAAGCGGTCATGGGAAGTAGCCCCGGGCGACGCCGGTCACGCAACCGCGCGGAAGTTCATCATCGAGACTTGGCCGAAGCTCGGCACGCCGCGCGACGTGACCGACGCGCTGCCGCGGGCAAGGCAGGCGTTCGAGAAGTGCAAGTCGGTCGGCGACAAGCTGGCACTGATGAAGATGCTGCTGAGTTCCGCGGAGGTGGTCAGCCGTTTTGGCGACGAGTTGAAGCGCCTGACCGACGCTGCGACCACTGAAGAAGAGGGCAAAGCGCTGGAAGCGTACCGCAAGTCCAGCGAGGATCTGCAGACTCTGCTGCGCGACGTACAGCAGTTTCTTCAGGGCAAATAGAGGCAAGCGGTCGGCGTAAGCTCCCTGTTCGCCAGCATTGTCTCAACGCGCATGCTCGCAATCTTCTGCGATTCCGCTTACAATGCACTCATGAGTTCAAGTTTGCCCTCAGCCGGGTCGGCAGGTGTGACGTTGACGTTCTGGGGTGCCGCCCAGGTCGTCACAGGGTCGATGCACCTCCTTGAGGCCGGGAAACAGAAGGTTCTGCTCGATTGCGGCCTGTACCAGGGCAAGCGCGACGAGGCACGCCAGCGGAACGCCAAGTTCCCTTTCACCCCGTCGCGCATTGACGCGGTACTGCTCAGCCACGCGCACATCGATCACTGTGGCAATCTTCCCACGCTGATCCGCCAGGGCTTCGACGGCCCGATTTACTGCACCCCCGCCACGCGTGACCTGCTCGCGGTGATGCTCGTCGATTCGGCGAAGATTCAGGAAGAAGATGCGACCCATCTGAACATCCTGCGCAACTTCGCCGAACCGCTTGTCGAACCGCTTTACTCACGCGCCGAAGTCGATCAGGTGCTGACACAGTGCGTCGGCATCGATTACGGCAAGCCGCGGGCGATCTCCGGCAATCTGCGCTTCACGTTCATCGAAGCGGGCCACGTGCTCGGCTCGGCGATGGTTCACATTGAAGCCGACACGCCTGCGGGACCGCGATCACTGACGTTCACCGGCGACCTGGGCCGACGGCACCTTCCGCTTCTTAGGCCGAGTGCCCCGATCCCGGCGGCCGACGTTCTCGTCTGCGAGAGTACCTACGGCAACCGCCTGCACGAAGACCCCGAGCATACGCGCACGAAGCTCTACGCGGCCATCAACCGCACCATCGAACGCGAAGGCAAGGTGCTGATCCCCGCGTTCAGCCTCGGGCGCACGCAACTGGTCATTCACTACCTGCAAGAAGGAATCCGCACCGGGAAGATCCCGCGCGTTCCCGTGTACGTCGACAGCCCGTTGGCGGCGAACATCACCGAGGTGTACACGATGCACCCGGAGTGTTTGTCCGACGAATCGCAGGAGCAGATGAAGGTCGATGGCATCCTCGGCGGCAACCTCGTCGAATACATCCGCGACTTTGAAGACAGCCTGCGCACCAGCCAGCGCAATTCCCCGATGATCGTGGTTGCGTCCAGTGGCATGTGCGATGCCGGCCGCATCATGCATCATCTCAAGCAGCATGTGGATGACCCGCGCTGCACGGTGATCCTCGTCAGCTTCCAGGCACCCGGCACCACGGGCCGGCGGTTGCTCGAGAAGTCGCCGAAGGTGAAGTTCATGGGCAAGGAATGGAACAAGTGGATTGAAGTCGTCCACCTCGACGGCTTCTCCGCTCATGCCGATCGCGATGACTTCCTGGAATACCTGCAGCCGATTGCCGGGAAAGTGGGAGCGACTCGCCTGATCCACGGCGAACGCGATCAGGCCGACGCCCTGGCCCAGACCATGCGCGACATGGGCTTCAGCGATGTCAGCGTCCCGGTCGCAGGGGACGTGGTGAAACTGGGGTGACGTGCATCCCGTTGGGATGCACGTTGAACTTTCTGACTTCACCTGCCCGATGAATGGGTTAGACTGTCCTCACCTGCCCGCCCCGTATCCAGCGGACTTACACATGCTCACGATCACCGGTTCTGCTGAACGCACGTGCGACGGTATGTCACGGCGGAACTTCCTGAAGGTCGGCTCGCTGATTTCCGGCGGGCTGACGCTGCCGGGATTGCTGGCCGCGCGCGGTGCCTTGCCCGAACGTGCCAGCCGGCGCTCGGCGATCCTCATCTACCTGGGTGGCGGACCATCGCACTTCGAGACGTTCGACCCGAAGCCCGATGCCCCGGTCGAGATTCGCGGGCCGTACCGGCCGATCGACACAGTCGTTCCCGGCCTGCGCATCAGTGAGACAATGCCCCAACTCGCCAAAATTGCTGACAAGTTCAGCCTGATCCGCTCCTGCGCTCACGACAACTCGGGGCACGGTGGCGGCAACCGCTACGTGAACACCGGCTACCAGAGCGCTTCCCCCGAATTCGAACTGCCGCATGACTTCCCGGCCATCGGGTCGATTGTCGCCAAGGTGCGCGGCAGCATGTCGAACGGCATGCCGACCTACATCCGCTGCCCACCCTCGAACGAACCCGGCCCTGCATTTCTCGGCAACGCCTTTGGCCCGTTCAGCGTCTATTCAACCGGCAAGCCGACGGGCTTGAGCCTGCAGCCGATCATCCCGCTGGCGCGCATGGACGACCGTCGCGGCCTGCGCGACGCATTTGATACCATGCAACGCGTCGGCGACGATGTGGGCCGGATGAGCGCGATCGATGACCTCGGGCGCCAGGCCTACGAGATGATCAGCCGACCCGCGGCCCGGGCCGCGTTTGAGGCGCGCAACGAACCGATCCGCCTCCGCGAACGCTACGGGACGCACCCGACGGGGCAATCGTTCCTGCTGGCCCGGCGGTTCATTGAAGCGGGGGCAGGCATCGTCTCGGTGCGCATGGGAAGCTGGGACCATCACGGCAACGCTGGCGGCACCATCAAGAGCGGGGCGGAAGAGAACAACCCGCCGCTCGACCAATCGCTATCGGCCCTGATCAGCGATCTGCACGATCGCGGCCTCAGCGATGATGTGCTGGTCTTCTGCTGGGGCGAGTTCGGCCGCACGCCGCGGATCAACGCGTCGCAGGGCCGCGACCATTGGCCGCAGGCGATGTCGGTCCTGATGGCCGGCGGCGGCCTGAAGCCGGGTATCGTCGTCGGTGCCACCAACCGCAAAGGCGAGTACCCGATCGACCGGGCGATGACCCCCGGCGACATTCTGGCCACCGTTTACCGCCAATTGGGGATCGACTTTACTCAGTCCTTCCCCGCATCGGGGAATCGGCCGATCCAGATTCTGAATCATGGATCGCCGGTGGATGAGTTGATTTAGGCGACAACGGATTGCCGCGTCGAAAGCATCAGCGACGGTCGATGAGATACCGTCGCTGACGCTTTCGGCTCTGAGTTAGTTCCTCATTGGTGACGATGTTGCCACCCATCCCTTCGGGATGCACGCCAACCTGCACTTCCTCTTGATACAATACACCCTCAACCTCCACCCGACTGTTGGAACCTGACGCCGATGAAGATTGTTCAGTACCCCCATCCCGCCTTGCGACGGACGGCCGAGCCGGTCGCGCAGATCTCGAAAGAATTGCACATCCAGGTCGGCAACATGCTTGAACTGATGTACGCCAACGAGGGGTTGGGGCTGGCCGCGCCACAGATCGCGGCCAACAACCGCGTGCTGGTCATGAACTTCGCCGGTGATCCGGAGCAGAAGGACCAGGAGTACGTCGCGATCAACCCGGTGATCACGGAGATGAAAGGCAGCTTTGACGATCGCGAAGGCTGTCTTAGTTTTCCTGGCCTGTTTTCGAAGATCCGCCGGGCACGCACCGTGAAGGTGCAGGCATACAACCTCAAGGGCGAACTGTTCGAGATGACCGCCAGCGAACTTCCCGCCCGCGTCTGGCAGCACGAGATCGATCATTTGGACGGGAAGCTGTTCATCGACAAAATGGGAATGCTCGGCCGAATGAACAGCCGCCGGGCGATCGAACAATTCGTTGATGAGTACAAAGAAGCCCGGGCAAAAGGTGAGTACCCGGGCCTGGAACCAAAGATGTAACAAAGCGGGACAGCCCGGGAAGGCCGTCCCACGTCAAGCCGGCCCCACTAAACAACTCAGTTCTTCTTCTGCTGCGTCGGCTGGAACATCATCGTTGACTGATCGCCGATCAGGCGGCTCATGCTGATTTCGTAGGTCACCAACTGCTGATAGAACGCTACGTAGATCCGTTCCCAGCCTGTCGTGGCAGCGGCGAACGTCAGGCCGTTCTTCGTCATGTGGTCGATCAATTCTCCGACGGTGTTGCCCTGAGCGGACAGTGTGCCGTTC
>JBBQII010000378.1:0-4847 GCA_038324795.1 Gemmatales bacterium | reverse complement strand
ATGAATGCCCAGCTCAGACCCCAGCTGAAAGTTATACCGTCAGCCGAACAGGAGTACGTCATGGCGAGTGTTCGTGCGTTGACGAGCCGTCAGCGGGAAATCTACGAGTACATCTGCGGCCAGATCGAGACTCGCGGCTTTCCGCCGTCGATTCGCGAGATCGGTGCCGCATTCAACATCAAGTCGCCCAACGGCGTGATGTGCCACTTGCGTGCGCTGGAAAAGAAGGGCCTGATCAAGCGTCAGGAGAATAATGCACGTGCCATCCAGATCGAAGGGGTGCGTTCCGGCGGAGCAACGCTCCCCCTGATGGGCCTTGTGGCGGCGGGTGCTGCCATCGAAGCAGTGCATCAGGAAGACCGGATCGATCTGGGCGAGATGTTTGGTGGCCGCGATCACTTCGCCCTGCGGGTCCGCGGTCAGTCGATGATCGAAGACCACATCGACGATGGCGACATCGTGATCCTGCGCCAACAGGCCGAGGCCCAGAACGGCGAACGCGTCGTGGCGATGATCGATCGCGAAGTGACACTGAAGCGATTCTACCGCGGCAAGGAAGGCATCCGGCTGGAACCCGCCAACAGCACCATGGCCCCGATCATCGTGGAACCCGACCGCGAGATCCAAGTCCTGGGAATTCTGGTGGGCGTGCTGCGGAAGTGTTGAACTACCCGATCAACTTCCCGTCGCCCTGAATCGCGTCGAACTCCTTGCGGACATGGTGCAGGCCCAGCGCACACAGTTCGAACTCATCGCTGAGGCGGCGAAGCACGGCGTGGTCGTCGGCGGCGTCGTCCTCGCTGGCGATCCGGTAGCAACGCTTGCCGGTCTCGCAGTAGCTGACGAAATGATCCCTGCTCCAGGCGGAGCGGCCACGCTGCACTGTCTCGGGGTAAAGACCCGTCCAGTACAGTGTGAAGTCGCCGATGTGGCGGTGGTATTCCCGGCGAGTTCGTCCCTCGACCGGCAGCTGCTCTGCCTCGCGGATCATTTCGTACACTTCGTGGATCGGCCGACCATGGCCGTCGCGCAGCCTGTACATCGTATCGGCGTGCAGAAATCGCGTCAGAATGCCGGAGACGTAATCCACCAGCGGCGGGTCGGCGACCCCTAGCGTGGTGAGGAACGCGTGTTCCGTCAGGCCGGCAAACATGCGGTGCAGCGGATGATCATTGGGAAGGGACCACATAACGGGTGCCCTCGCTCTCAAGTGAACCGCCCCGATGCGGAGAGGGGAAGGCGGCAGTTTCTGTTTTTCGCCAGCGTCGATTCGTATGAAATTCTTCGTCAGCCGTCAAGGGTATTATACCACAGAATTTTGTGGATTGGGTATTCTGACCCGTTTCACGCCAAATGGATGGCGACGCTGCAAGCGGCGATGATCGGCGGAAATCGATTGCGTTGCCTGCCCGGCGCGGTATATTCTCAACACTGCTGAATCTCACCTGACCGCTGCCTGCCGCCCTCTCTCCCGCGGAGTTCGCGAATGGTTCGCTCGCTATTGGCCTGCCTGTTCCCGGCACTGCTGCTGCCGGCCGTCCTGCAATCCGCCGAACCGCTGCATCGGCAGATTGATCGACTGATTCAGGAGAAGGCCAAGGACAAGCCCGTTTCACCACGAACGACCGACGCGGAGTTCCTGCGACGTGTCACCCTCGATCTGTCTGGCACAATCCCGACGGCTGAAGAGACACGCGCCTTTCTGAAGGACACCTCACCCGACAAACGGGCGAAACTGATCGACAAGCTGATGGCCAGCCCGGAGTACCCCCGGCGGATGGCCGACGTGTTCCACGTCATGTTGATGGAGCGCATGGGCGACAACCCGGCCTGGACGAAGTTCCTGCGAACCGCTTTCGAGCGGAATCGCCCGTGGGACCAGTTGGCCGGCGACATCCTGAAAGCCGATCGCGACAACGAAGCAACGAAAGGGGCCGCATTCTTCATTGCCAAGCGGCTCGACAAGGTCGGTCAGCAGACGATTGACATGCCCGGGCTCACCAGGGACATCGGCAGACTGTTTCTGGGTCGCAACCTTCAGTGCGCCCAGTGCCACGATCACCTGTTCATCGACGAGTACAAGCAGGAACATTTCCAGGGCCTGTTCGCGTTCGTGCAGAACGTTTACATCGTGGACCTCAACGCACCCAGCATTGCCGAGAACGCGACGACGGAAAAAGTCAGCTTCATGTCGGTCTTCAAGAAGGTGAACAAGCAGATCGGCCCGTCGTTGCCGAACGGCAAAGAGATCGCGATCCCCGCGTTCAAGAAGGGTGAGGAGTACGCCACCGCGCCCAACCCGCGCCAGAAGGTCCCGGGCGTGCCGAAGTTCAGCACGCTCGCCCAACTCGCCCGGACGGTGACTGCCGCGGACAACAAAGACTTTTCGCGCAATATGGCCAACCGGCTCTGGTTCGTCCTGATGGGCCGGGGACTGGTGCATCCGCTTGATCTTCATCATGCGGAGAACCCGGCCTCACAGCCCGAGGTACTCGACCTGATTGCGAACGAGTTTGCCACCCGCAAGTTCGACATGAAATGGCTGATCCGCGAACTGGCGCTCACGGAGACGTACCAGCGCACCAGTGTGCTGCCGACGGGACGGAAGCAGGTCGCCCCCGAGTCGTTCCTGACGGCCATCGAGAAGAAGGTGACGGCAGAGCAGTTACTGTCGAGCATGCTGCAGGCGACGGGCGAGCGGAAAGCACTCGAAGCCCGCCGCAAACCGGAGACCAACGGCACCAGGACAGACCCGTACGAAATCCTGCTGGCACGATTCCAGAAGGCATTCGCCAACCCGGCCCGCGAGCCCGAAGAAGAGTTCAACCCGTCGCTGCGGGCCGCCCTGTTCCTGCTCAACGATCCCACGGTTCTTGAATGGCTGACCGTACGGCCCGGCAATCTGATGGAGAGAGTGACGAAGATCAGCGAAAACTCGGCAGCGATCGACGAGATCTATTTGAGCGTGCTGACGCGGTTGCCCGATGTCGACGAGAAATCAGCCGCCTCGGCCTACCTGGGCAAACGGACCGACAAGCGGGACATAGCTCTCAGCCAACTTGCCTGGGCACTGCTCGCCAGTACCGAATTCAGCGTGAATCACTGACGTCGTGCACGCCCGCACGCCCCGCAGTGTACACGTCCTCGTGTGCACGATTCGACGGAGAAGACGATGCTCCCCCATGCACTGAATCGCCGGCAGTTCCTCGGAACAGCGGCTGCCGCCACGGCCACGGCCGCCGCAGGTACAGCCGCGGTACCGGCCAAGTCGCCCAAGCAGGTGCTGTTCGTCTGGATCGACGGCGGGATCAGCCAGCTCGAAAGCTGGGACCCGAAGCCAAGTTCGCCATTCGGTGGCCCTTTCCGGGCAATCCAGACCAGCGTTCCCGGCATCAGCATCAGCGAATTGCTGCCGCACACTGCGAAGCAGATGCACCATCTGGCCATCGATCGCGGCCTGTCCACTCAGGACAACTCGCACTCCGCCGGGGTCGATCGCATCAACCGTGGCGACCCCAAGAATCGCGGCGTGGCCTACCCCTACTTCGGCTCGGCGGTCGCCCACTTGCTGGGTCCGGGCGACAGCGGCATGCCGCCGTACATCTGGATCAAGCCGAACAGCGGCGGCTTCGTCTACCGCGATGCCGGCTTCCTGGGCCCGAAGTACGGGGCACTCGCGCTGGGCGACGGCAAACCGCCCGAGAACCTGCTGCGACCCGAAACGATGACGGTGCAGGAAGACCTCGACCGCAACGAACTGCGCAATCTCGTCGACAGCAAGTACTCGGCCCAACGCCGCAAGGAGTTCACCGAGGCAAACAGCTTCGTCTTCGACATGGCTGCCCAATTGCAGAAGCGCCGTGAGTTGTTCGACGAGAAGACGTTCTCGCCCAAGGATGTCGAACGCTACGGCAGGCACGACCTGGGCCGGCACATGCTGCTCGCCCGCCGTCTGCTCGAAGCGGGTGTCCGCTTCGTGAAGGTGAACAGCTACGGCTGGGACACCCACGGCGACAACTTCAACGGGCAGGGCAACCTGGTCCCGCAGTTCGACAAGCCGTTCGCCGCGATCATCGAAGATCTGGCCGAACGCAAGATGCTCGACAACGTTCTTGTCGTCGCGATCTCCGAGTTCGGCCGCACTCCGCGAATCAACGGCCACCTCGGCCGCGACCATTGGCCCGAAGCCTGGTCCGCCGTCATGGGCGGCTGCGGCATCCGCAAGGGGGTCGTCGTCGGCAAGACGAACGACAAGGGCACCGCGGTGACGAACGAAGAACACGACATCGGCGGCCTGTTCCACACCTGGTTCCAGGCCTTGGGGATCGATTCGACCAAAGTAGAATACGACAACGCCGGCCAGCCGTTACCGATTGCTCATGACGGCTGCAAACCGGTGAAGGAACTGCTGATTTAAGGCTTAACCTCTCGTCGCAGACGAGCGCGAGGACCATCCATGCCACCCACCCCCAAAGCCAAATCAAACGGCCCGATCACCCCCGTGAAGGTGCTGCCGAATACGCAGCAGCTTTGTTCGATCCGCTGCAGCCCGGACGGGAAGCTGCTCGCGGGCGGCACTTACGAGGCAAGCATCCGCCGCTGGGATGCATCGACGGACGACTACAAAGTATTGCCGTCGATTAAAGGACACGACGGCTGGGTGCAGCAGGTCGTCTTTCATCCCGACAACAAGCGGCTGTTCGCGGTCGACTCGTTCGGCAAACTGGCCGCCTGGCCTGCCGCTGAACCGGAGCCGAAACCGCTGTGGGCCGTGGCGGATGCCCATGACGGCTGGATTCATGCACTCGCGCTCAGCCCGGACGGCAGCACGCTGGCATCGGCTGGGC
>JBBQII010000377.1:0-4851 GCA_038324795.1 Gemmatales bacterium | reverse complement strand
AGCGGGGCATTGCCTCGGCGTCTTTGGTTGAGAACTTGCTGATCTGTTGATGGGTCAGGTCCCGGTCGGGCCCCATCATCAGATAGCGGCCGTCGGGGAACGGCGAGAATGAAGACGGGCTGCGCGGCAGCATCGCGAACCCGTGCTTCTTCAGTTCGAGATCGCGGATGATCTCGGGCCGAAGCAGGCTGTTGACGTAGGCTGCGGTCGACACCTTGTAGCCGGGCCAGACTTCCTCGGTGACGCAGCAACCACCGAGGACATCGCGTCGTTCCAGCACCAGCACCCGGAGCCCCCCGCGCGCCAGGTACGCGGCCGTCACCAGCCCGTTATGACCGGCCCCGATGATGATGGCGTCGAATGACTGGGGGCTGCTGTTCATGACAACCTTGTCAATTGTTAATGGTTGATTGAGCAAACGGTAGCCGCACTGTCAACCATTAACCATTACCACGCTACTTGATAATCCACAAGTAGATGACATGGTCGGTGCCGTCGTCGTCGGTGATCTCGATCTTCTTGTCGGCCTTCCAGTCGCCCATGTCGAAGTCGTGTGAGACGATGCGTGAGCCGGGCTTCAGTGTCTTCTGCAGCACGGGGGCCAACCGGCGGTTGACTTCCGGCAGCAGGTACAGCGTGACGACCTGAGCTTCGGAAACGTCCTTCAGCTTCAGCACATCGCCCTGGGTGAACAGGGCCCGGTTGTCCACGCCGGCCTTCTTCGCGTTTTCATTGCTGTCCTTGATGCGCTCGGGGTTGAGGTCGAGGCCCCAACCGTTACGGGCACCGAACTTCGAGATGGCGGTGATGACGATCCGGCCATCGCCGCAGCCGAGGTCATAGACCGTGTCGGTCTTCTTGACTTCCGCCAGCTTCAGCATCGCGTCGACCACTTTCTGCGGGGTCGGCACGTACGGTACGACGATCGTCTTCGGTTCCGCCTTGGGCTCTTCCTTCACCACGACCTTGGGCGTTTCCTTGACGACGACCTTCGGCTCTTCCTTCACCACCGTCTTCGGTTCAACCTTCAGTTCTTCCTTGGTAACGACCTTCGGTTCGACTTTCAGTTCTTCCTTCGGCGTTTCCTTCTTGTCCTCGCCGATCGTCCAAAGGTAGATGGTGTGTTCGCGACCGGTCTCGTCCTTGACGCTGATTTCCTTCTCGGCCTTCCAGTCGCCCATGTCGAAATCGTGCGACACGATGCGTGAGCCGGGCTTCAGCGTTTTCTTCAGCATCGGCATCAGCTTCAGGTTGATGTCCGGCAACAGGTACAACGTCACGACGCTCGCTTCGGAAACGTTCTTCAGGTCGAGAACGCTGCCCTCGCGAATCTCCACTTTCTTGTCGACGCCAGCTTCCCTGGCGTTCTTGTTCGAGAGCTTGACGCGCTCCGGGAACAGTTCGATTCCCAGGCCGCTCTTGGCCTTGAAGTCCTTCACGGCGGTGATGACGATCCGGCCATCACCGCAGCCCAGGTCGTACACAACGTCTTTGTCGGTGACGTTCGCCAGCTTCAGCATCGCCTCGACGACCGGCGTGGGCGTCGGCACGTAGGGCACATCAAGGCGGACTTCCTTCTTCGGCTCTTCGAACTCGAACTTCGATACCGCTTTGGTTTCTTCCTTCTTGACTTCGAGCTTCTTCGGCTCCTCGGCCTTTACTTCGACTTTCTTCGGCTCCTCGGCCTTGACTTCGACCTTCTTCGGTTCCTCGGCCTTTACTTCGACTTTCTTCGGCTCTTCCTTTTTCGGTTCTTCGTTCTTCGGCGCTTCCTTAACGACGGCCGTGACGTCTTTGCCCAGGTCGATAATTGCTTCCTTGCCCGCTTCGACACTTACCGTCTTCCCGACAACGACCGGCTTGCCGTCGACCATGTAGGTGATCTTGAACCGGTACTCGTACTTCTTGCCCGCGTCGAGATCGGGCGTGAGGTAGGTCCGCTCGATGCCCGTCTGCTTGCGCTTGGCGCCGTCGACTTCAACGACGGCATCGGCGGGAACGATCAGTTTGATGGTGGCTGGCATCTTGTCGACGGCCAACGCGAAAGCGGGGATAAGTCCGCACAGAACCAGCGCCAGCAGGCTGCAGCGCAGCCGGGGCATCAACCGAACCATGGGTGCAACTCCTGTAGGTGACCGATCGGGACTATCAAGGCAGCGGTGAAATTCGAGGACCGCAGTGAGAGAGTTTCAATTAAGTAGAGATACGAACTTTGCCACATTGAGCGTAGCCGCACTCGCCAGAGTGCGGGCCATTCGCCCACCCGCGTTCTGGCGAACGCGGCTACGTCGCGCTGTACTGATCTTCCTCCTGCGCGCGGCGTGATGCCCGGCCCGAGAAGATGCACAGCGGAATACCCAACAGCAGCAGCCCGGCGACGATCAGCGCCTCGGCCGGTTCCTGCTCCAGGGCGTACATGCTGCTGCGCACCAGCATGAACGCACACGACGCGCAGAAGATCAGCGGGATGACGGGATACCAGGGCACGCGGAACGGCCGCTCGCGATCGGCATCCTTGATGCGCAGGATGAACAGCGACGAGCCGGTCAGCAGGAAGAAGACCCAGAACACCGGCGCCGTGCAGGTGACGATGCGGTAGATGTCGCCGCGTTGTGTGAACTCCCTGTCGAGTTGCATGTTGAAGTACGGGGCGATACGCGCCAGCAGCAACCGCCAGTACGTGGCGGACTCGACGACGCCGATCAGCAGCAGGCTGAACGCGGCCTGCGCGAACAACGCCCCGTAGGCGACCTGCGGTCGATCGCCCCTGCCCGCAAGCCAGGTAAAGAACTTATGGTCCGCCCCGAAGGTGCCGTACAACCGCATGCCGGTGAACAGCAGGCCGTTGACCGAACCCAACGCGGAGACCATGACGAGCGCGGAGATCGCCCGGCGGCCCGTCTCGCCGAAGGGCAGGGCGAACATGTCCCCGGCGATCGCCTTGGAATTGCAGACGCCGTTGTGTCCGAGCGCGGCCAGGTAGGCCAGATTCACGGCAACGTAGATCAGCATCACCAGGCTGGTGCCCAGCAACAGTGCCCGCGGCACATTGCGCTTGGGGTCCTTGACTTCCGAGGCGATGAAGGCCGCCTCATTCCAGCCGCCGTAGGCGTAGAAGACGAAGACCATCATGATCGCATAGTTGGTCCAGGTGTCGTCCGAATCGCCCGGCGGGGCCGGTGGAGCCGGGGCGGGGCCTGAGCCGAGTGCCACCCAGGCACCGATCAGCACCAGACCGCCCAGGCCGACGAAGTTGGCGACGGTCAACGTGTTCTGCACCAAACGGCCCGGCCGAAAGCCGACGGCGTTGATGAACGTCAGCGCAAGAATGCCGCTGACCGCATAGATCACCCTTGAATGTTCCCCCAGATCGTAAAACTGGGTGGCATAGTTGGCGAAGATGTACGCCATGCAGGCGATGCTGCCGCCGGTGCGGATGACCGACAGTTCCGCCCACGCGAAGATGAAGCCGACTTTCGGGCCGTAGGCCCGTGTCAGGTAGGTGTAGTCGCCGCCGGCGGTGCGGTAGGTGCTTGCCAGTTCCGCATAGCAGAGAGCCCCGACCAGCGAGACGATGCCGCCGATAATCCAGGCGAACATGCCGACCGAACCGCTGCCGGCATTGCGGAAGATATCAGGAGGGTACTGGTAGATCGACGCACCGATGATGATGCCGACGATCAGGCAAATGGAGTCCCACAGCGACAACTGTGTGCCATGGGCCACGGAGGCTTCGTCGTTGGAACGATCACTGGCCATCCGGTCCGGTCTCGCGGGAACTCACGGTTGTGCGGCATTGGTGCAGGACGAAGTATTCTCCCTGATTTGACCGGAGACGGCAATCGGATTCTTCACGATTGCGTCGATCAACGGGTGGCGAGGTAGCAAATGCCGCTGATGATGCCGACGACCACGGGGATGGCCATCCGCCATTTTCCGGTCGGCGCGACGTCGAGCGGTTCAATCAGAAGTGTGTCGATCTCCGTCCGCAGCGTCAGCGCCGGGCGCGGCGCGACGACCGGCGGCGTCAAAGCCCGGGGGATTTCGTGCAGCGGAATGCGACGCAGTCGGTTGATTACGGTCTCGGCCGAGGCGGGCCGATCCTTCGGCAGCTTGGCCAGCAGTTCCATGATCAGATTCGACAGCATGGCGGGAACGGTCGGCTTCTTCGCGCTGACGCGCGGCGGATGGTACGTGTCGAGCTGATTGAGAATCGACAGGGGGTTCGGTCCGTCGAATGGCCGCAGGCCGACAGCCATCTGGTACAGGATGCAGCCGAGGCTGAATAGATCGCTGCGTGGATCAAGCGTTTCGCCGCGCGCCTGCTCCGGCGACATGTACGACGGGGTGCCCATCACGACGCCGGTCAGCGTCAGCGTGTCTTTGCTCATTTCACGGGCGATGCCCAGGTCGAGCAGGCGGACGCTGTCGCCCTGTTCATCCAGCCACACATTCGCCGGCTTCACGTCACGGTGAATCAACCCGCACTGGTGCGCGGCCTGCAGTCCTTCGGCAATCTCGATGCCGATGCGGACGATCTCGTCGATAGTCAGGTCGGGGCCGTCCTGCAGACGGTCCTCAAGTGTCTGCCCATGCAGCAACGGCATGGTGATGTAGGGAATGCCGTACGCTTCGCCGACATGGATGACGGGCACAATCCGCTGATGGCCGATCGACGCCATCGCCTGTGCTTCCCGGGCGAAACGCTCTTTCGCTTCCGGTTCCATCACCAGCGACGGCCGCAGCACTTTGACCGCGAAGCGTTCGTGGGTGGTCATCTCTTCGGCTTCAAACACGATCCCCATGCCGCCCGAGCCGAGTTGCCGCAGCAGGCGGTACGGCCCCAGTTCC
>JBBQII010000376.1:0-4857 GCA_038324795.1 Gemmatales bacterium | reverse complement strand
CACGAGCCGTTGTTGCAGCCGGTCTTGCCGAACAGGCCCATGACATGACGTTCAAAGTCGATGGTGTTCAGCTTCGCGCCGCTGGGCAGTTCAACGGGAGCAGCGTAACTGCTCGAGGAAGCCAAAGCAGCGGATGCAACGAGGCAAAGGAACAGGCGGCCAAATGGACCAGCGTGCATTCCAAGAACCTCCGGAGAGTAAGAGGCATGACGGCGGTTGGGTGCCGTATGTCGCGTTGGCGGGAAGCTATCAGGCGGGAACAACCGGCGGGAGCGAACCTTCAACAGCATTAAACAACTGACCTTCGCCAGAGTTTCGCAGTGAATCGAATTTCGTGCAAGAAAAAACGGCAACTTTCACTCGCAACGCGTAAAATCTCAGCAATCATGCGAGCTGATCAGCATGAATGCACCATCAGTCATTCGCATGGAATAAGACAGCCCGACGATGCTCCACCTCCAGCTGCGATCCCCTTCTCAATTCCCGATCGATCTGGACGGCATCTGTCCCGATCAAATGGTTTCACTCTCGGCGACTGCCTGCGGATCATTGCCGATTCGGCATGCGAACCGCGAGGTCAAACTGGGTGATCTATTCGACATCTCCGGTGACGCGGCCGATGGCCACCTGACCGTTGAAAGCGACTGCCATAACGTCAAGAACCTCGGCAACGGGATGGCCGGCGGCACGCTGACGATTCGCGGCCATGCCGGCTGGCATTGTGGCGCGAATATGCGGGCAGGCCGCATCGAGATCGACGGCAATTCGGGAAGCTGGCTGGGGGCGGAGATGCGGGGCGGCACGATCCACGTCCATGGCGATGCAGGCGATTGCATCGGTGCGGCCTATCGCGGCAGCCCGAAAGGCATGCGCGGCGGCGTGATCCTGATCGACGGGAGTGCCGGCCAGGAGGCCGGAGCCCATATGCGGCGCGGCCTCATTGCGGTTGCAGTCGCTCTAGGCCCCATGGCCGGGCATGCGATGATCGCCGGAAGCATTATCGCCTTTGGCAGCGTGGGCCCGCGTTGCGGGGCCGGCATGAAACGCGGCAGCCTGATCCTCTATCAACCGCCGACCGAGTTGCCGCCGACGTTCAAGCAAGCCTGCGATTACCAACCGCCGTTCCTGCCCGTGTATCTGCGCAAACTGGCGGAATGGGGCATGCCTGTCAAACCTTCCGGGTCGCACGGTCTGTTCCGCCGGTACTGCGGAGACTTGTTGGCGCTTGGCAAGGGTGAGATTCTGGTCGCACTGCCCTGATTCCGATCAATTCAAACCCTCACTTCGTCGATTTCCCGGTAGGGCCAGGTGCCGGTCCCCGAACAGGTTCGGGGAACCGTCGACTCATTGGCCGGCACCGGCTGACAACATGCCCAAGGGCGAACCACTTCGATTGGCGATCATCGGTGCCGGCCCGGTCGGCCTCGAAGCAGCGCTTTACGCCCGTTCGCTCAACCTCACGGTCGCTGTGTTCGAGCGCGGCGAGGTCGGCGAGCATCTGTCCCGCTGGGGGCATGTCAAGCTGTTCACGCCATTCGCCTGGAACCATTCGCCGCTGGGCGCGGCCCTCATCCGCCGCGAACACCCGCAACACGCCATCCCCGGCGGGCAGGACCTGCTGACGGGCATCGAGTTGAGGGACAACTACATGATGCCGCTGTCGCTGACGTCGCTGCTGTGCGACTGCATCCGCATGAAGTCGACGGTGCTGCACATCGGCCGCGGCAACCTCACCAACGCCGAGCCCGCGACCGACCCGCGGCGAACGAATCAACCGTTTCGCATTCTTTCTTGCGATGACAAGCAGCGTGAACAGATCGACGAAGTTGATGCCGTGATCGACTGCTCCGGCACGTTCAGCGATCACCGCTGGCTGGGCAGCGGCGGCATCCCCGCGATCGGCGAACGTGTAGCTTCCGCGCAGATCTCCTATGGTCTGGAAGACATCACCGGTACTCGCAAGGCGTACTACGCGGGCCGCAGTATCATCGTCATCGGCGGCGGTTACTCGGCAGCAACGACCGTTTGCCAGCTTGCGACCCTCGCGGAGCAGAACCCCGCAACGTGGATCATCTGGCTCAATCGCGGCGCCCGATCGACCCCCCTGCCCCGCATGTCGACCGATCCGCTGCGCGAACGGGACCGTCTGGCCGCGCGCGCGAATAACCTCGCCACGCGCGGCGACGGCAATGTCGAGTACCACGCCAATATGGCCATCGACAGCATTGAATCGCACGGCACCGATCGCGGGTTCCGCGTGGCCGGGCATTGCGGCAGCGAAGAGATGTCTTGGGAAGTTGAACGCGTCATCGCCAACGTCGGCCATCGGCCCGACTTTGACTTCTGCCGCGAACTTCACGTTGCCGGCCCGTCAGTCATGCAACCGGAACCGGGTTACTTCGTGCTCGGGGCCAAGAGTTCGGGCTGGGACCAGAATTTCCTGTTGAAGCAGGCATTCGACCAGATCCGCGACCTCTTCGCGCGGCTGACCGGCAAACCGAAGCTGAACCTGTATGAAGGCAAACTCGCGGCGTGAATCATTCCACCGCCGAGCGGTTCGTGTTCACGAGCAACCACGCAAGGCCGCCAACGCACAGGACGATGACGGCGTCGTACAGAGCGGGGTCCCATTGGGCACGACCGCTCAGGCCTTTCGCCTTCTGCACGTCAGCCATCCAGCCGAAATAGATCTGTGCCCCCATTCCGCCAACGACGCCCAGCGAATTCATCAGCCCGAACAGCGTTGCCATGTGTCGGCCGCTGATGTCGCCGACGGCACCCCACCAGGACGCCACCTGCAGCATCATCAACAGAAACCCGATGCCGATCACGACCGCCGCGGTCGTCGGATGATCGCACTGGAGTGAACCCAGCAGGACCATCCCGGCGGCGATCATCGCGAGTGCCCCGATCCACGATCGCGCCCGACGTCGGCCACCGGTCCAGCGATTGACCCGATCGCTGAGAATACCCCCCAGCAGACTGCCCAATGCACCGCCCGCCAACACCAGGCTGGCGAGATTGCCCGATTCGACCGTGCCGACGCCCCTGCCCGATTGCAGATAGGTTGGCAGCCAGAACAGGTACAGGTACGAAGCGAACGACGCGCAACTGACGATGAACCCGAGCAGCCAGACGTTGCGGCTCCTCAGCACGTGTCGCCACGGCACCGGTTCGGTCACCTGAACAGGGTCGCCCGTTGCTCGTCCGCGATCGATCAATTCCCGTTCGGCCTGGTTCACGTCGGGATGCGTACCGGGATCATCGCGGAAGTTCCGCCAGAAGAAGTATGCCCATACCACCCCCAGCACCGCGAACATCGCGAAGGTCCAACGCCAGCCGATCGGCACTACCCCGAACTGCGAAGCGAACCACGGGGCCATGCGCCGATCGAGCAGATCCATCGTCTGGGCGGCAGCGAACGGAGCCACGGCACCGCCGACAAGTGCGGCCGTATTGAGCAACCCCTGCGGCATGCCGCGCGTCTCAGCCGGGAACCAGCGGTTGATGATGCGGGCGCAGTTCGGCAGCGCCCCGGCCTCGCCCGCGCCGAAGATGAAGCGGACGATCAAGAGCATCGCCAGCCCCGTGCATGCCCCGGTCAATGCGGTGAAGACCGACCACCAGAGTACAATGACAACCAGCACCACCCGCGAGCCGTGGCGATCACCCAACCGCCCCGCTGCGGCCATGAACAGGCCGTAGGCCAGGGTGAACGAGGCGAAGACGTAGCCGAGCTGTGTTTCGCTGAGTTGCAGATCGCGCCGTATGGCCGGCCCTGCCTGCCCGACGCAGACGCGATCGAGATAAAGGATGAACGTCAGGACGCACAGCCACGCCAGCACGCGAAAGCGCACCCGAGTAGCCACGGCCTGTTGAATGATTGGTTCCCCCATCGCGAACCCAAGCTAGCCTGTGCGTGTCCGTCGTGCAAAGGAATTCAGCCGGCCTGCTGATCGAGATGAATAGATATTGTCGCTGTTCGGAAGGAACACTAAGATCTAACGATGACGATTCCCGGAGAGGTGGCTGAGTGGTTTAAAGCACGGCTTTGCTAAAGCCGCGTAGGAGAAATCTTACCGTGGGTTCGAATCCCGCCCTCTCCGTTGTTGTTATGAGACCGCGTTGCAAGTTCAGTCCGTGTCTGGTGTTGTGACAATTCCATCCGAGTCCTCCTTGCTCGAGTGCTGAACCGTAAATACGTGTTTACGGTCCTGCATCGTCTCTTGCGCTTCTACCATCCCGTTCGTTCGCCTGGCTGAGCCTTCGCATGTCCGACCACGTCTGGCCGGCGACATCGTCAACCGCATATTGCCGCTTACATTCCGTTGGCTTTGAGCAACTCTTTTGCCTCGGCGATGCGACGCTTCAGGTCCTCGGCTCGAAGGGCCTTGGAGAGTTCGCCTTGCTCTCTGCCGTCCAGCACGTTGGGAGTCGCGGATTTCTTACCGGTGTAGATCTCGTACATGTCGGCGATCGTCCAGGTATCATTGCGCAACGTGGGTAAGGGCAGATCGGTGTGATCCATCGACTTGAGATTGGCCAGAGGATTGCGGCCCCACGCATGCCGGAAATAGATCGGTTCCGGCACCAACGGGCTGGAGAGCACGATACCGGTCCGGTCTTGTTGTGGTTTGTTCTGATTGTCCTTGCCGATGGTCAACCATTCGGCCTTTGCCAGTTGGAAACGGCCGTCCTTGCCGGCGATGGCGAACCCTTCCATCGGACCATCATGATATGGGCCGGCAACTGTATCGAGTTGGAGTGTGATCTTTCCGGCCTCAACCCGCACTTCCTTGAGCATGGGTGGCACCCACCGGACCTGCTTGGCCATACCGTATTGAGTCGCCAATGCCC
>JBBQII010000375.1:0-4858 GCA_038324795.1 Gemmatales bacterium | reverse complement strand
CACGGGTCGAGCAGGTGTTCGTCCGGCATGCTTTCCGTTACTGGATGGGTCGCAATGAAACGATCAACGATGCGAGCACGCTTCAAGCGGCCCATAAGGCCTACAAGGAATCGGGCGGCAGTTTCCGGGCGCTGATGGTTTCGCTGCTGACTTCCGACTCGTTTCCGTATCGAACGGGTGATCCGCCAACGGTTCCGACGACAGCGCCAAAGAAGTGGTGGTAATTTGAACTGATCGGGAGACGGACGGATGATATGTTCGCGAGTACTTGTCGTAGTGGTGGCATGGTGTGGCGGTCTGCAAGCTGCCGATTCGCCGACCCCATCGGAGAAACTCGCCAAGCATCTCGGCCCGGCCGTCGTCGACGTCCTGAAGCGTGTGGAGAAGATCGAAGCGTTCAAGGTCGGCGACCTGGACCCAAAGGCAGTCGGCGACAAGGATCGCGTTTCCGGCCGACTGATCGCGGGTTTGGCAGTTGGCTTGAATAAAGAACAAACGGCGGAACTCCTGCAGTCACTACTGGCGGATGACACCTACTTCCGCGCCAGTTCCCTCGGCACGACCAAGGCCGCCGTCGGGTATCGGATCTGGACGGACCGGAAGGAATGCCTGGAGTTCAGTTGCTGCCTAAACAAGGGTAACTTGCGCCTTACTTTGAAGGACCCTTCGGGAAACGTAACTCTCGACCGTGGCATCGGTGGCTTCCGCGACGACAAAGCCAGCAAGATGCGCACGATCGCGGCCGCTTTGTTCCCGGACGACAGGGACATCGTGAGCGCCGTGCCCGCGAAGAAATAAGCACCGTCCCGCCTGCTGGAGATATTCGAATGGCCGCGACCCGCCGCACTATGCTCAAGGGCCTTACGCTGGGCGCCGGGGCTGTCATCCTCGAACCGCTCGTTCGCCAACTGGAAGCCCAGGCGGCCGCGACCGCCGAGAAGCCGACGCGCTTCTTGTTCGTCCTGCTGCCGAACGGCTGTCCCGCGACCGAAATCAACCCGGTTGACTTCCCGCTCGCGATTCACGACCGGCGCAAGGGGCAAACCATCGAACCGATCGGGGAGCGCAAACTACACCCGTCGATGGCAGCGGTCGAGAAGTACAAGGACAAGGTGACGATCCTGCAAGGGGTATCCGGCACCTGCGCCAACTGCCCCGGTTCGGACGAATCCGCGGGCGGACACTCAAAGGCGTGGTCTGCGCTCGGGGCGTTCATGGCGTTGAACAACAACGTCCCGGCTGCGACCGTTGACTGGGCGCTCGGCAACAAGCTGGGCGGGTTGTTCAAGAACGTTTGCCTGGGCGTCTCGAAGGACATCTCGACGAGTATCGTTTATGACGTCTCCGCCGCCGGACCGGGGCGGAAGAACCCGACGCTGTGCCACCCGTCGATCGCCTACAAGACGCTCTTCGGCGGCGTGGCCGAAGGGCAGGCGGCCAAAGAGTTCGCCGTCAAAACGAACCTGCTCGACTTCATGGCTGAGGACGTCAAGGCGATCCGAGGGGCGGTCGGCGCGTCCGAGCGTGACAAGCTCAACGCACATCTCGAAGCATATGAAGCGATGCGCGGCCGGCAGGATAAGTTCGAGGCTCACAAGGAATCGTTACGCAAACACCTTCCGGAAGTGACCGACAAGTTTACCTCAAAGGTTGAAACGGATCGGCTCTCGGCACAGTTCGACCTGGCGGCCGCCGCTCTGTCCGGCGGGTTGACCCACTCCGTCACCATCTCGTGCGCGGGCGGCCGGGCATTCGATCAGTTCACGTTCACCGGACTCGGAATCGAGCGTGGTCTGCACGGCATCGGACACAGCTCGAAACACGAAGACTACATCAGCGATATGACGATCATTCGCACCTACATCTTCGAGCAGATCGCCCGGGTGATGAAGAAACTCGAAGCGATTCCCGAAGGCAATGGCACGATGCTCGACAACACGCTTGTCGTCTTCACCAGCGACTTCGGCGAGGCCCACCATGCGCAGACAAAGGAATGGCCATTCGCTCTCATCGGCAACCTCGGCGGCCGACTGAAGTCCGGCCTGAACATGGTCTACCCGCCATGGGGCCACCAGGGCCACAAGGCGCTCAATCATCTTTACACAACCTTGATGTACACCATCGGTGAAAAGCCGAAGACATTCGGCACGCCGGACATCAAGCTGAAGGACCTGGATATGACTGGCCCGCTCAACGAATTGCTGGCGTGATCTTGAGCATGCGACACTCCGATAACCTCTCCGTACTGGATTCCGGAATGAACACAAAGACTCTTCAGATTACCCGTCGCACGGTTCTTCGCGGAATGGGCGCCACCCTCGCGTTGCCGTACCTGGAAATCATGGGCGGATCGACGTTCGCCGCGACGACGGGCGTAACGGAACCGCGGCGGCTGGCCTGCTTCTACATTCCCGGTGCCATTGGCCGTCATGCCTGGTTCCCCGTGGACACCGGTCCGGACTACACGCTCGCCCCTTCGCACAAACCGCTGGAACGCCACCGCGATCAGTTCACGGTGCTGACGAACTTGCTGCACATCAACGGGCGCATCAGCGGTCACGTTCACCCGTACAACTGGTTGACCGGCCACAACATCAACCTTACCCCCGGCACCATCACCAACACCATCTCGATGGACCAGGTGGCGGTCAAGCATCTCGGCCCAACCTGGCTGCCGTCGCTGGCGCTCTCGTTTGCCGACGGCGTCGGAACCGCGACACTCTCGCGCAACTCACTTGGCGTCGATATTCCGGCGACGGCGAACTATCGAAACGTGTTCGAGCGCCTGTTCCCGCCCGCGGACAAGCAGCAACTCAAGGATGCCCAATCCCGTTTGGCGCTGAATCGCAGTGTTCTCGATACAGCCGTTGGCAGTGTCAAAGATCTTCAACGGCCCCTCGGCCAGACCGATCGCCATCGGTTGGACCAGTATCTCGAATCGATCCGCGACGTCGAGAAACGACTCAACGACAGCGAAGAAATCCTTCTGCGGGGGCGGCCGAAGTTTGAAGAAGAAAACGTGCGGCTCGAACCCCAGGTCAAGAACCGCATGCAGGAGCACATTGAACTGATGATGGACTTGATCGCGCTGGCTTTTCAGACAGATATGACGCGGGTGGTGACTCACAGCCTCGGCGGCGAAGGCGGCCCGAACTACGAGGAATACAAGGACTGGGCTAAGAAATGGGAGGCTCCCGTGCGCGGCGCGCACGACGTTCATCATAAGTCGCAGGGCGACGCGAAGGCTCCGGACACGAAAGTTCTCGAATCCCGCGATGAGATGCTCTGCGCCTGTCTGGCACGCTTGATGGACAAGCTCAAGGGCATCCAGGCGAAGGACGGCACGCTGCTGGATCATACCGTACTGCTGTTCGGCGGAGCGCAAATCTCAAGCCACTCGGGCAAAAGCTTCCCGACGCTGGTCGCCGGCGGCAAGAAGCTGGGATTCAAGCATGGCCAGCATGTGAAGTTCGAATCGGAAAAGAAACCGATGTCGAATCTGTATCTGACCATTCTCCAGCAACTCGGCTGTCCGGTAACCACCTTCAAAGAGAGTACCGGTGTGATCTCGGAGCTTTTGGTTTAGGCCTATCCGAAAACGGGGACGGATACCTCGAAGACTCGGAGCCAGTCCCCCGTTCTCGGATCAATGGTTTACGCCAGCAGTTCCGACACGTGCCCGCGTTGATCCACGTCCTTGCCGTAGAGGGGGTCGGGCTGGCCGAACGACTCGCACTTGTCGCCGGTGGCGTTCAAAAGCGTCGTGTGAAGGTTGCCGATCGAGGCGATCAGTCTCAACCTTGCTGGTGAACTTTTCGGTGACCGGCGGCGCATCCCTTTTTTAGCCAAGGGGGTCCACTGTAACCATTACATCATGCTCCGTGGCCTGACCCTGACAGGCTGTATTTGATCGGCGATTCAGCGGGGAGGCCAGCTGTTCAGCGTCGTCTTAACCAATAACGCCTTCCTGAAAAAGCATGGAGAGAAGCTCAGTGTCATTCGAGGAACCGTCGTCTTGGACATCGGCTCTTTTGATGTCCCATCGGTCATGGATCGCCCCGGGAAAGACGCCCCCAAGTAATACCACGGCGTATTTCGAGACAATCGAGATGATTGGAAGGCAGCCTCGCCCCTTCTGCATGTCAGCCCCGATAATATGATTCCGCCGATGCTGCTGTTCTTCGTGTCGGGACGCCAGCACCGCGAAGAAGAGAACAGGCGATTTGCCGTCAAGATGAAGGAATACGGTTACCCGGCTCAGGTCGCGGAGGCTAAAGACCGCACCCATCACACGTTGGTCTACAATATCGGCATTTACGGTGACCCTTCGACTGATACACTCATCGAGTTCATTGCCAACTGCGAACGAGCCAGGCGATAGCGACAAGGAATTGCATACCACGCCCAAAGGCTGCGACTGAGACAAGGGTGGCGATTAACTTCGCTTGAAGCGATCTACCGCTCGGGCGGCGGACTGGCGGACCTGCCCGAGTCGAGCATCGTGCGGGCGGGTAGTGGGGCTGTCGCCTTCCGACGATGAATGGACCGTGTCAGCACGGCTCTGAATGGGAGACAGGTTTCATGCGTTACGATCGTCACCTCTGCTTTTCGGTTGTCACTCTTCTGCTGTCCGGGGCGTTCCTCATGGCCGACGACAAGCCGCGAGTCCTGTTCGAGTTCAACGGAACCGACGCTGCGAAGGAGTGGCAGACGGTCAACGACGGCGTGATGGGCGGCGTCTCCGAGGGCAAGTTCAAGATCACCGACACGAAAACGCTGGAGTTCTTCGGCACGCTGTCGCTGGAGAACAACGGCGGCTTCGCCTCGGTGCGGACGAAGGCCGGGAAGCTCGGGCTGG
>JBBQII010000374.1:0-4886 GCA_038324795.1 Gemmatales bacterium | reverse complement strand
GCGGCTACGACAGCGCGGGCATCGCCACGCTCACCGGCCGTAAACTCCACCTGCGCAAACGGGCTGGCCGGGTGGGCGATCTCAAGGCGCTGCTCGATGAAACACCCGCTCCCGGCTGCATCGGCATCAGCCATACCCGCTGGGCGACCCACGGCCCGGCGACCGACATCAACGCCCACCCGCACATGGCCGGGAAGGGCGACGACGCTGTTGCCGTCGTGCACAACGGCGTCATCGAGAACTACGTCAGCCTGAAACGGCATCTGCAGTCCGAAGGGGTCGAGTTCCGCACGCAAACTGATACGGAAGTGATCGCTAAACTGATCGCCTACCATATGACGGACGGCGATCTGGTCGATGCCGTACGCAAGTCGCTGGCGCTGTTGAAGGGAACCTACGGCCTCGCGGTCGTCAGTCCCGGCAATCCCGATCTGATCGTCGGAGCCCGGTTGGGCAGTCCGCTGGTAATCGGCATCGGCGAGGGGGAACACTACCTCGCCAGCGATCCCTCGGCCCTGGCGGGTAACACGCAGAAGGTCGTGTACCTTCAGGACAATCAGCTTTGCGTCCTCACACAGGATGAGTGCCACGTCTACGATGCCGAGCACAGCCGGGTCAGTGCCGACATCCAGTCGATCGACTGGGATACGACCGAAGCGGACTCGGCCGGCTTCCCGCACTACATGCTCAAGGAGATCTACGAGCAGCCCGACTCCATCGAGAACGCCCTGCGCGGCCGGCTCAGCGATGCCGATGCCACGGCCCACTTCGGCGGCCTGAATCTCGACCCCCAGCAACTCCGCCGGGCCGAGCGCATCATCCTGACCGCGTGCGGCACCAGCTATCACGCGGGCATCGTCGGGGAGTACCTCTTCGAGGAGTTCGCCCGCATTCCCGTCGAAGTCGAATACGCCAGCGAGTTCCGCTACCGAAATCCGCCGATCGACCGCAACACCATTGTCATCGCCATCACGCAATCGGGCGAAACAGCGGACACGCTGGCCGCGATTCGGGAATCGAAACGCAAGGGCCACCCGGTCCTGTCGCTGTGCAACGTGGTCGGCAGCACGATCGCGCGGGAAGCCGACGGTGGCGTTTACCTGCATGCTGGCCCCGAGATCGGTGTGGCCAGCACCAAGGCATTCACGTCGCAGGTGACCGTGCTGGCGATGCTCGCGCTGTTCTTCGGCCGAATGCGGAACTTGTCGAGCATCCAGGGCACGCGGATGATCGAAGAACTGCGGGCCATGCCCGAGGCAATCCGCCAGACGCTGCGCTGCCACGATCAGGTCAAGCGCGTCGCGGAGAAGTACCACACCGTCGACAACATGCTGTACATGGGCCGGCAGTACCTGTTCCCGGTGGCGCTGGAAGGGGCGCTGAAGCTGAAGGAGATCAGCTACATTCACGCGGAAGGCTACCCGGCCGCGGAGATGAAGCATGGGCCGATCGCGCTGGTGGATGAGAAGACGCCTTCGGTCTTTCTGGTGCCGCGCGGCTCGATCTTCGACAAAGTGATGAGCAACCTGGAAGAAGTGAAGGCCCGCGGCGGCCCGGTGATCGCCATCACCAGCGAAGGCGACGCCGCGGTGACCGACCATCTCGCATCGCGTGCGGATGACATCATCGTCGTACCCGACGTGCCCGAGTACCTGCAACCGCTGGTGACAGTGGTGCCGCTGCAGTTGCTGGCGTACCACATCGCGCTGTTGCGCGGCTGCGACGTGGACAAGCCGCGAAACCTGGCGAAGAGTGTGACGGTGGAGTGATTCAGAATTAGAGATTGGGAATGCGAAACGAAAGAAGGGGACGACCGCTTCTGTTCCGCATTCCGAATTCCAAGTTCCGAATTATCGTTTCATGAACTCGATCGCGTTCACCAGCGCCAGATCGCGCGTGCCGATCTTGCCGGCGTTGGCCGGCTTCATGGTGAAGGTGATCACGCACTGGTCGCCGTTGGGCCCGGCCAGCAGCACGAAGTTCTGGACCACCTTGTTGCCATCCAGCATGCCGCGGGCTGCGAAGCGGTACAGGTAGCGGCCTTCGTCGGTGGGAATCTCGCCGGCCTCGGCCACTTCTTCCAATTCCCAGCTCGGCGTCCGGGCGATCTGGCGCTTGAACTCTTCGACAGACGTGTGCTTGCCGGCATCTTCCTTGTTCCATGCGGTGATGGTCGCCTGGGCGATGAAGTCACCGCGCTCCATCAGTCGCAGCACGAGGTGATTCTCGGTTTGGCCGACAACGTGCCAATCGCGTGTATGCAGGAAGCCGTAGCGGCCCTTGTGGTCCTTGTGTTCCAGCAGTTTCAGCAGGTCCTGCGGTTCATTTTCCTGCGGCACGGCCACCAATGCGGCATGCGTCAGTTCCTTCGGCTCATCATTGAGCAGCGTTCGCGAGATCGTCGTGGTCGATTCCATTTCGGCCGCGGGGCTGGCGGGGCCCAGGTCGCGCACGTCCTTCTGCTTCCATTCGACCGACACCAGGCGCTTCTTCAGCAGGTCGAACCGGGCCGTTGCGGTGACGTCCAGTTTGACCATCGCGCCCAGTTCGATGCCGCTGGCCTTGCCGGCCACCTCGATGATCGCCTGGCCGCTCGCCACTTCCCGCAGGTTTGCCTTCAGGTCGTGGTTGATCAACCCTTCGAACAGGCACAGGGCCTGCACGCTGGCGCTGGGCACTGCCCAACTGTCACCGACGGCCACTTCGCCCGACGGCAGCAGGCCGGTCAGGCAGAGCGTGTCGAAATGCTCCGCGACGACATCCAGTTCCACGCGAGTGAGCGGTCCGGCCGGGGCATAGCAGAAGTGGTTGTCGTCGAACTTCTGTGCCACGATCAGGCGGCGCTGTTCGCGAAGCGTCCGCTCGACCTTCTCATCGCCGACAACCGCTCGGCTCAGGGCTTTCTCGTACCACCGGGCCGACTTCTGGATCACGCCTTTGTCCGACTTCAGAACCTTTTCGAGAATCGCATGGTCGTTCCGCGCGTTGAGCGGCACCAGCTGTTCCTTGCCGTCGTTCACGACCTTGAGATTGCCGGTGATGGCTGTCTCCACGGTAACGCGGAAGCACTCGCCCGGCTTGGGCACCTCGCTCAGGTCGTGCGATTGGCCGCGCCCGGCAGCGGGCAGGACGAGTAAAAGGGCCAATCCCCAGGCGGTGCGTCGAGTGGCCATGCGTATCCCCTTCTACAGATGACGACAGTTCCTCCTGTTTCATCGGTTGCGTGGAACCGGAGGGGCGAACCGCGCTGGCCGCCAAGCGTGCCGGGAAACGGGGTGCGGGCGTTACAACCGGCAGGGTTTACGCCGCTTGCCCCGTTTGAGGCATGAAAGCGTACAATACAGGGTGAAACTTGTGCCACCGGAGGACTGTGATGCGTGTTGCATGTCTGTTGCTGCTGATCGCGGTGCCTTCCGCCGCGGCCGAGCGCTACGTCGCGGACAAGTCGCTGGCGTCCGCCGATGCGACCCAGGCGGCGTGCGCGGATGACAAGTTCGTTTATGCCATCTCGAACACCCGGCTGGTGAAGTTCGACCGGGCCACGGGCAAGGAACTGGGCCGCAGCGAAGGCGAGGCGTTCCACCTGAACAGCGGCCTGATTCACGACGGAAAAGTCTACTGCGCTCATTCCTACTACCCGACGAAGCCCAACGACAGCGACATCCGCGTACTGGACCCGGCCACGATGAAGCTGACCATCTTCCACCAGTTCAGCGAGTCGCCGGGAAGCCTCACGTGGGCTCTTCCTGTTGAAGGCGGCTGGTGGTGCTGTTTCGCCCACTACGGTGATGCCAACGGCAAAACCGTGCTGATCGACTACGACCGCGACTGGAAGGAACGCCGACGCTGGACGTTCCCTGCCAAACTGGTGGCCGACTGGGGCGGTAGCAGCCTGTCAGGCGGTATCCGCGATGGCCAAACACTGCTGGCCACGGGCCACGACAAGAAGGCGGTCTATTGCCTGAAGGTACCGGAGGAATCAGGCGAAGTGGAATGGCTGTCAACACTTGAGTCGCCTTTCCCGGGGCAGGGGATCGCGCATGACCCGGTCACAAGAGGGCTAGTCGGCATTGATCGAACTATGAAAAAGGTTATCTTCGCGACTCGGCAACTATGACGGTCGTGCCGGAGTGGAGTGGGAAATCATCGCAAACGTAAAAGAATCGTGTGTTTCGCGTTTCAGAAGGCGATTGTGAAACTCCGATACTCTAACAATCAATTTCACGACTCGGCTTACCCAGCTTGCCCTCTCTCACGCCGTCGCATATAGTGTGTGGTGATTCGGATCATGCCTTGAGGAACGTTCCATGCGACGGATGGCCACCATCATCTCTCTGTGTACGTCGCTGCTCATCGTACCGATGTACCTCTGGAAGGTGCAGGGATGGTGGACCGAGATTGCCACGCAGACTCCCAGGGCACAGGTCGACCCGACGCTGGAAAGGCCAGCTTTCAGTGTGCTGGACGTGAAGCAGTACGTGCACGGCATTATCCTCGGAACAGCCGTGTCGGACGATACGCGTTCCATTGACGATATTGAACTTCTGGCCCGCACCGATGCCGTCGAATTGCTGCGGCAGAGCCTTTTGCGGTACAAGTCCGATGTCAGTAGTTACACCTGCACGCTTGCCAAGCAGGAACGGCTGAACGGGAAGCTGAACGCGCCGGAAGTGATCGAGTGCTGGTTCAAGGAAGAACCGTACAGCGTGATGATGCACTGGAAGGAAGGGGCCGGCCTAGCGGCAGCAAGTCTGTACGTCGTCGGCGAGAATGACGGCCGTATGTGCATCCGTCTGGCAGCGCGGGCGGGCAGACTGCTGGGCATCCCGAAGAGTGCCCCCGAGGGTCCGGAGGCAAGGGCCAATACGCGCTACTTCATCACCGAG
>JBBQII010000373.1:0-4886 GCA_038324795.1 Gemmatales bacterium | reverse complement strand
GTCATCTACCAGACGTATCATCGCCTGGGCGGCTACACCGGCTTGCTCGTCGGCACTGTCACACTGCTGGCCGGGCTGTTCACCTGGCTGGGCTCGCGATTGTTGCGGTGCGGGTTGCACCCCGTGCTTGTCTTTGTGCTGGTCGGCATCACGGTGGCCGCGAGTTCGGGGCACTTCCATGTTCGCCCGCACCTGAGCACGATGCTCGGTATGGCGATCCTGTTCGTACTGTTCGCCGATGTGGATGAGGGCAGACGGTCGCTACGATCTCTGTGGTGGCTGGTGCCGTTGTTCTGGGTCTGGTCGAATGTTCATGGCGGAGTCCTCGGCGGCTTCGCGACGTTCGGTATCGCCGCGGCCGGCTGGACTGTGTTCTGGCTGCTCGGCTGGCATTCGCCGATCAAGTCATGGGCACACGTCGGCCAGTTGGCTGCGATCGGAATCCTCAGTGCCGGGCTATTCTGCGCGAACCCGTACGGTTGGCGGCTGCCCGCTTCGTGGATTCAGATCTACCAGATGAAGTCGCTGCCCCGGCTGATCAAAGAACACACGCCGATGAACCTGGCGGAGATGAACTCGTGGATGGTGCTGATGTGCGCGGCCGTCTACGTCGGCGTCTTCGCCACGGTTCGGCCGCTGCGGCTGCGCGTCAGTTGGCTGCTGCCGTTGGTCTGGCTGCTCCTGACGATTGAACGCGTCCGCCATGCACCGCTGTTCGCCATCGGTTCACTGGCGCTGCTGGCGGACCTGTTCCCGCGCACACGCATAGTGGCATCCTGGCAGGCGCGCGGCAGCGACCTGTTCGTGCCGCCGACCGGGCAATCGCGGAAGCCGTGGGCGGCGTGGGTGGTCCCGGGCATACTTGTCGTCACAGCATTCGCGCTGTCGGCACAGCGCGTGCCTGAGCAATACGGCTTTGCCGCCCGGCTGGACCCGAACTTCTGGCCGGTCGATCTCGACAGCGAGTTAGCCAACTTGAAGGGCACCTACCCCGATGGCGTGCACCTGTTCAACGATTACGCGTTGGGCGGCTACGTGATCATGCACGCCCCCAACTGCCGGGTGTTCGTCGACGACCGCTGCGAACTGTTCGGCGATGAGTTCCTGACCGAGTTCATCGAGGGATCGCGGGCAGACCCGGCAGCGTCCATCGCCAAATGGCAGAAGAAGTACGGTCCCTTCGATGCCGCCCTGGTCTACATCGGCGACGACGGCTTCGAGCCGTACTTCGCGAAAAGCGATGAGTGGGAACTGGTGAAGCGGGGGCAAGGCGCGGTGCTGTACCGGAGGAAAGGCCGGTGAGCCAGCCGTTGCCCAAGCTGACTGTGGCGGACTTCGGCCCCGGCCGCGACCACGTTGCGGAGAGCTATCATGGGGGGAAGGTGTTTGCTATCATGCACCGCAATGATCGGGCGCGGATGTTCCTGCCGTTCGTCCAAGTTGATCCCCTCGACCCGTTCCACTACGCGGTGATTCACGGCGGAGCCGAAGTGACGCAGTTTGAGGACAACGAACTGCCACAGTTCGAAATCCCCGTGCATGTCGTGGCCGAACTATTGGTGAACGAGTTCGGTGCGGCGATCGTTTCGATGTCGATTCGCCTGGTGACCTGCTACGGCCATCTTTTCAGGACAGGAGATGGGGGAACGCTGGCGGAGAAGCTCGGCAGGAAGTTGCCAGCGGGGGTTCAGCTTGAGGCCTCGATCGGCACGGTCTCGCTGCTGCATGTTCCGCCGTACTTCAGATTCGGGGAAACAGTAGTATGGGACGATTCGCTTCGGCTTGCCTGCACCACTGGACAACCGGGCGACTGGAAGCCCGTTGTCCCGTAAGGAGATGAACATGACGACCGTCGAAACCGTTCTGGTGCGGCCGGTAGTTCGCTTCCGTGAGTTCCCATTCGGAACCCGCGGCGACCCGAGCATTGTTGAATTCACCTCCGAACAGCCGCAGGTTCATCAGCGGGATTTACTCCGGTACTTGCGGTCGGGGCTCATCACCGGCATTGCCATGGGCGGTAGTCTTCCCGACTACATCGATAGAAGCAAAAAGGCCGACGCGACGATCGATGGGAAGATGATGGGCGAATTGCCGGCATCACCCGGACTTTGGGGCGGCGTCAACGAAATGACCGATGGCGAATGGGGATGGCACGTTGCGCTGATCTACTATGTGGAGAACTATAACGTTCGCCTTCCCGAGGAGTTCATTAAACATGCCCGCCGGCACCACTGGCAGGTGAACCACGATGCGGTTCCGGCGTCGAATTATGTGTTCGATTATCACGTCCGCGTACCGGCCTGATGGGCGAGCCCGATGGGCTCGCCGCTGAACTGTCATCAGATCTTCCACATCTCGCGCGGTTCGCGCGACGTCAGCTTGTTCGCTTCCGCGTCGTCGAACTGTTCTTTGACGGGATCCCACTTCAGTGTGCGCTTCAACTGATAGCCGATGTTGCCCAGATGGCAGATCGTGGCCGAGCGGTGGCCGATCTCGGCCGGGACGATCGTCGGCTTGCGGCTGCGGATGCACTCGACCCAGTTTCGCTTGTGGCTGCTCGATGGGTAAACGTGGAATTCCTTCTCGCCGATCGGCGTCTTGACGATCTCCCCGGGCGTGCTCTTGATGCCGCCGCGCGAGGCGAGGATGGTGCCTTTGTCGCCCACGAACACGCAGTCGGCCTCGCCGCCGTGGATCATTTCGACGCCGTTGGCGTAGACGAACTTCAGTCCCTTATCAGCCTTCGGATCTTGGGGAGGGATGATCTCGACAGGACCCGATCCATCCATGTCGAGTGCCCATTGGGCGATGTCGAAGTGGTGGGCCCCCATGTCGGCAAGTTGGCCGCCGGCATACTCGCGGTACATGCGCCAGGCGGGGAAGTGCTTATGGATTCCCTTGGGGCACAGAATTTCGTTGTACCCGCGTGCCGGGGCGGGCCCCTGCCACATCTCCCAGTCGGTGCCTTCCGGGATGTCCTGCGTCGGCAGGTCGCACGGCTTGTTCGGCCCACCGACGCCGATGCGGATCGTCTTCAACTGGCCGATGCGGCCGTTACGTACCAGTTCGACTGCGAGGCGGAAGTGGTTGCCGAACTCACTGCGCTGCTGGCTGCCGGTCTGAAAGATGATCTTCGACTTGTCCGCTTCCTGCACGATCCGCCTGCCTTCGGCGATGTTGTGCGTCAACGGCTTTTCGCAGTAGATGTCCTTCTTCGCTCGCGCTGCCAGAATGCACGGGATTGCATGCCAATGGTCCGGCGTGGCGATCACGACGGCGTCGAGGCCCTTGTGTTCCAGCAGTTTGCGGAAGTCGATGTACTCTGCACAGTGGTCGCCCAGCTTCTTCTTGTCCGCGCTGTAGCGTTCGTTGACCCTCTGCTTCGCGTCTTCCCGGCGTTCCTTCACCACGTCGCACACGGCGACGACCTGTACTTCCGGCATGCCCAGAAAGCCGCCCAGGTGTCCGCGTCCCATGGTGCCGACGCCGATGAAGCCGAGGTTGATGCGATCGCTCGCGGGTGTCTTTTTATCTTGAAGCCCCCAGGCCGACTGCGTGAGCAAGGGCAGGGTGGCGGCACTGGTCTGCAGGAAACGCCGACGGGAAACATATTGGCGCATGTCAAACCCGGATGAAGGGATCAAAGACGAATGGGGACGATGCTAATCGGCCGATCGACCGATATCAACAAATTTGTTCTACGAGATTCGCCCGTCGTGAAGCGCGCTGGCCACCAGCACGCCTGTCACACCCGCCGCAACGGCGGCATCCAGATCGGCCCGGGAGTGGACGCCGCCGCCGGTGATGATCTCGACCTGCGGATACGTGGACGCGAGTTGCCGGCACAGGGGCAAGGTGGGGATGCCGCGTCCTTCACCCACGGCGGCCAGATCGAGGACGATCAGACGTTTGAGTGGCAGCACCATGATCTCATCGATCATCTCCTTCAACGTCGCGCTTCGCAGCGGCGTTCCGTGCTTGAGATCGAGCGAAAACAGAACGCGTGTACATCCCAGCGAGTTGATGATCTCCCCGAAAGCCGGGATGCTCCGCAATGTCTCCGATCCGCAGACGATGCCGTCAATTCCGGCATCAGCTATCCTTGTTGCATTGTCGCGATCACGCACTCCGGCATCGACCCACAGCGGAACGTTCAGCGAAAGCAGTTCGCGGTACAGTTTCTCATCAAAACCCTCGCCGCGGATCGCATCCAGGTCGGCGATGTACAGTGCCGGCGGCGAGAATCGTTCCACCAATGCTCGTGCCACTTCGACCGGTGCGGTGCTCCGTGTCAACAGGCTTTCGATCGGCCGATATTCGTCGCGTCGGCCGCCGATGCCGCGGACAACCTGCCTATTCATGATGTCGATGACGGGGATGATCACAATGACATGCCGGCGAAACGGTGTTGTGTCCAGCGGTATTCCGCTATCCTGACAATCTACGAGTTTGCCCAGGGAGGGACTGTGAATGCTGAATACCGGACTTAAACGCGAGATCCTGCGTATCGCTCCGCGCGTGCTGACGCCGGCGCAGTATCTGGGTGGCGAACTCAACTGCGTCGTCAAGGACCATCGACAGGTTCGCGGCAAGCTCTGCCTCGCCTTCCCGGACACGTACGCGCTGGGGATGAGCCATCACGGTTTTCAGGTGCTTTACAGCATCATGAACAGCGATCCGCAGTGGGCCTGCGAACGGGCGTTTACGCCCTGGCTGGACTTCGAGGCCCAGCTTCGCGGCAACCGGTTGCCCCTCTATTCGCTTGAGACGTACACGCCGCTGGTGAAGTTCGACCTGGTCGGCTTCAGCTTGCAGTACGAAGTAGGCTACACGAACATCCTGACGATGCTCGACCTGGGCGGCATCCCCATGCACAGCGTGGATCG
>JBBQII010000372.1:0-4894 GCA_038324795.1 Gemmatales bacterium | reverse complement strand
AGCGATGGAGCTGTTGACGAGCCGCATGGCCCGCACCAAAACCAACGCGGAGTTCCTGTCGACGATGAATCTTTAATCGTCATTGGTCATTGGTCATTAGTCATTGGTCATCGGCGAACCTCGAATTTCGCCTCTCCTCTGGCCGCTACCGACTACTGACAACTGACAACTGACAACTGACAACTGACTACTGACCAATGACAAAAATCGAAGGCTCCCTATCGAAACCTGCCGGACGGTTCGCGGTCATCGCGGCCCGCTTCAATTCTGTTGTCGTCGACCGGCTGCTGGAAGGCGCAGTCGCCGGCCTGAAGCGGCATGGTGTCGATGAAGCGAACATTGACGTTGTCCATGTGCCGGGGTCGTACGAGATTCCGCTGGTTGCCCAGAAGCTTGGGCAAAGCGGTAGATACGCCGCCATCATCTGCCTGGGCGCGGTCATCCGCGGCGACACCGACCACTACGACTACGTGGCCGGGGCCGCGGCCAACGGCATCGCTAACGCGGGCCTGAATGCCGGGGTGCCCGTCATCTTCGGCATCCTTACCTGTGATACGATGGAACAGGCGATGAACCGCGCCGGCGGCAAGGCAGGCAACAAGGGCTACGAAGCCGCCGTAACGGCGATCGAGATGGCGAATCTAATGGCGATGTTGAACTAAGTGGGCACCGATAACCATGCGAACCTACACCGCCATCATCGAGTGGTGCCCGGCGACAAATCTTTATGTCGGCCATGTTCCCGGCTTCCCCGGTGCGCATTCGCTGGGGCAATCGTTGGATGAGTTGAAGCAGAACATGCAGGAAGTCATCGAGATGCTGCTTGAAGATGGCTAGTGCTCTGTCACCGTTGAACCGGCTGTTTTCGAGCCGGAAGCGTAAGCGATGAAACATCAACGAAATCCGTCGCTTACGCTTCCGGCTCGGAAACGGTCGTTTGTCCACTAAGATGTGACGAGGCACCGACCTTTTGAAGTAAAGCCGCATGCGTTCGTTCCCTGAATTCGTCAGAACAGACATCGAGCGAAATGACCAACCGTACCCGTGCCCGTGAAGTGGCGTTGCAGCTCCTGTTTCAGCGTGATGCGAACCCCGGCGTGCCGCGCGCGGTGATCGAGCGCTTTCTGCGCGGCCGTATCCGCGATCTGTCGCTGTCGACGTTCAGTCTCGCCCTTTATGACGGCGTCGTCGAGAAGCAGACCGAGATCGACGCGCTGCTGACGGCCACCGCATCCAACTGGCGGCTGGTGCGCATGGCTCCTGTCGATCGTAATGTGCTGCGGCTCGGTACATTCGAAGTGCTGCACTCCCCCGATGCGACGCCCGCGCCGGTTGTCATTAATGAAGCGATCGAGATCGCCCGCCGTTATGGTTCGGCCGATTCGCCTGCCTTCGTCAACGGTGTGCTGGACAAGATCCACAAGACACGCCCGGCGGCCGGCTGATGCCAGCACGTTCCCCGTTTACCCGGTTGTGCCAGTCCGCGGCCGCAGCGTCGGGCAAGGTGTATGCTGATCTGCATGTGCACTCCACCGCCAGCGATGGCCTGTTCACACGCGTTGAAGTCATGGAGCATGCGCGCCGGGCGGGACTGTCCGCCGTGGCGATCACTGATCATGACACGCTCGATGCCCATCACGCCGGCCCGGGCAACCATCACGTCGAACTGATTCCCGGTGTCGAGATCTCGACGAGCTTCCACGGCCGGGAACTGCACCTGCTCGCTTACTTCATCGACATTCACGATACCGATCTACTGGTCGCGCTGGGCGATGTGCGCCGGCAGCGGCGCGAGCGAATCGTCGCCATGGCCGAGCGTCTGCGGTCGCTGGGGCTGACCATCCCATCCACCGAGATCGATGCTCTGCTCGATTCCGGCGCTACGCTGGGCCGGCGTCACCTGGCCCGGCTGCTCGTCGAGTCACGCCAGGTTGGCAACGTGTACGAGGCATTCACCCGCTACCTCGGGCGACCCGAATTCGGGGATCTGCCCAAGGCAAGGATTGATGTCGTCGCCGCGATCGAACTGGTGCATGGCGCGGGCGGCATCACCAGTTGGGCGCACCCATCGTCGCATACGAACATTGAAATGCTGATAGAGTTGCGGTCAGCCGGCCTGGACGCGGTGGAAAGCGAATACCCCTGGTCGAAGCCGTCGCACGGCCGGGTCCTGCGGGCGATGGCGGAAACCCTGGACCTTGCCATCACCGGCGGCAGCGACTGCCACGGCCCCTGGCCCGCCGGACGGATGATCGGCTCGCGGGGGGTGGATCGTTCCATGTTCCACATGCTGCGGCCTGTCTCGGTCACGACCAACTGAGTGGATCGACCGTGCCGACATGTTGACCCTTTCGATAAGATAGCCACATGTTCAAAGCACTCTTCCAGAAGATCAAATCGGGCCTGGCGAAGACGCGGAGCGTGTTCTCCGGGGTCGTGGACCTGTTCCGCGGACGCGGGCGGGTGGACACGAAGTTCCTTGAGGAACTCGAACGCCGGTTGTACCTGGCCGACGTTGGCGGCTTTGCCGTCGGCGTCATCGTCGAGAAGGTCCGGCAGGCGTTTATCGACAAGGAAGTGACCGGCGAGGTCGAGACGTTCGTGAAGAACCAGCTTCGCGAAATGCTCTCCGATTCGTCCGAAGGGATCAGGTATGTGACCGGCGGGCCGACGATCGTGATGATCGCGGGCGTAAACGGCTCGGGCAAGACGACCAGCATCGCCAAACTGGCCAAGAAGCTGAAGGACGATGGCAAGAAGGTGATGGTGGCCGCGTGCGACACCTTCCGTGCCGCGGCCGTGGAACAGTTGACCATCTGGAGCGAACGGATCGGTGTCGACATCGTCAAGAACGAACAGGGCAGCGACCCGGCCAGCGTCGCCCATGACGCCTGTCAGAAGGCGAAGGCACGCGGCTTTGATGTCGTCATCGTCGATACCGCCGGGCGGTTGCACACGCAACAGAACTTGATGCGCGAACTCGAGAAGATCCACCGCATCATCACCCGGCAGATCGACGGTGCGCCGCACGAAGTACTGCTGGTGCTCGACGCATCCAACGGCCAGAACGCCGTCACGCAGGCGGAGATGTTCTCGAAGTCGGTCAAATGCACCGGCATCATCCTGACGAAACTCGACGGCTCGGCGAAGGGCGGCGCGATTTTCGCCATCAAGCACAAGGTGGGCCTGCCGGTGAAGTTCATCGGCGTCGGCGAAGGGATCGACGACCTGGAGCCGTTCGACCCGGATGACTACGTGAAGGCGCTGTTTGAATAGTGCCGCCTATGGCGCCCCCCACTACCGCAACCGCCATCCCTCTACCCCCGCGAAGATCGCGCGCGGGTCCAACTTCGACGGGTCGATTTTCACTCCGTCGATCGACATTTCCAGGTTCTTGTGCACCAGGATGTGCCGGTCGAGTTGCCAGAGCGGGATAAACGGCATCCGGCTCAGGAACTGGCCGTGCAGCTTCCAGGTGTCTTCACGCACGTTGTCCTTGAAGTTGCGATGTGAGCGCAGACGTTCCATGGTCGCACGCAGGTCGTTGTCGTCCGCTTGCGGGTTGCTGCCGGGGGCGAGGTAGCCGGTCACGTTGCGGCCGCCGATGCCCGCCGCGGTCGGGTCGAACATGCCGGCCAACGAGTACAAGTCGTCGCCGAACTCATGCGGAACGTAGGCAAGGTCGTAGTCGTGTTCCTGTTCAACTTTGCGATAAAGCTGCTCGCCCGGCAGTGCTTCCAGCACGATCTCAACCTGTGGCAGCTGGGTCGGCGTTTTGCGGCTGGCGTTCTCGATGTCGTCCTTGATTCGGCCGCAGGCCCGACCGGCCTGCGGATCGTCGGCTGGATACTTCAGCGTCAGCCGGATGGTGCCTTTGCCCGCGGCCGCGCCGAGCAACCCCGCCGCCAGTTGCTTGTTGAACAGAGCCCCCTCCGGCTGGCGGGCCTTGGCCGGCGTGGCCCACGAGCCGTACGGGAATGGCCCTGTCAGGGCCTGGTGGCTGACTTTCATCGCGTCAGGTCGGAAGAGATCCTTGATGATGCCGTCGCGGTCGATGGCCTCGGCGATGCCCCGACGCAGGTCGACGTTCTGCAGGGCAGGGCGGCGGTGGTTGACCGCCAACATGAACACCCGGCGATTGGGTACAAGCGTGTAGTCACGCCATTGGCCGGCCGATTGCGGGTCATCGCGGTAGCGAAACACGTCAGTGGTCGGCACATCAAGCAACAAGTGAAGTTGCCCGGCAGCGACGTCGGCAGCGGCTTTGGACGGGTCGGCCACCACGAAACGGATCTCGCGAATGTTGGGCGCTCCCAACTTGCCCGCGCGTTGGGCGTAGTAGGGGTTGGCACGGAACACGGCCGTTTCGCGATCCTGGGTTTCGCGTTCGCGCCCCTCGTAGCGGTACGGCCCACTGCCGAACGGCGAACGGGCGAACTGATCGTCGTCGATCGACTTGCCGTTGGTCTTCAGGTAACGCGCGGGCACGACCTTGAATGTGGCCAGCCGCAGCGGGTCGAAGACGCCCTGTTTGAAACTCAGCCGCACTTGTGTCGGGTCGTCGATGCGGGCACGGTCGAAGTCGATCAGGTCAATGCCTTCGGCAACGGGCAGATGAGGGGCCTGCTTCAGCAGGTCGAGCGTGCCGATGACATCGCGGGCGTCGACAGTCTGATGCTTGTCGCCCGCCCAGCGCGCGTTCTTCACCATCGTGAAGTCGCGCCCCAGGGGGATCAGTGTCGGCAGGCCCGCAGCCAGTTCGGGGCGGTAGCGAGTGCCGGTCTCCGGGTCGGGCACGGCCTGCAGCGGGCCTTCGAACATCAGATCGCTGGCCCACTTCTCCGCGTCGGTCCGGGCTGTTGCGGGGGACATGCGCTCCGGTAGGCTGCGGACG
>JBBQII010000371.1:0-4902 GCA_038324795.1 Gemmatales bacterium | reverse complement strand
GCCACGGCGCCGACCGGCTTCATCCCCGAGCAGGACCAGGGCTACCTGCTGGTAAACGTCACCTTGCCGGAAGCGGCATCGGTGCAGCGGACCACGGAGATTCTGCAGCAGATCAATGACATCGCCATGGAAACGCCGGGCGTGCTGCGGACGATGAACATCGGCGGCTACTCGGCCTTCTTCCAGGCGGATGCGTCGAACTGGGGTACGATCTTCGTGATTCTCGATGAGTTCGAGAAACGCACGACCCCTGAGACCCAGGGGGCCGCCATCGCCCGGAAGCTGAACATCGAACTGGCGAAACGCATCCCCGGTGCGCAGGCCCCGGTCTTCGGCGCGCCGCCGGTGCCCGGGCTGGGCCAGTCGGGCGGGTTCCAGTTGCAGATTCTCGACAACGCCGGCGTCGGCCTGCGAACGCTGCAGCAGACGACCGACCTGATCGTGCAGAAGGCCAACCAGCAACCGGGCCTGGCGCGTGTGTTCACCACATTCAGCAACCGCACGCCGATGCTGTATGTCGATATCGACCGCGAAATGGCGAAGCAGATGAAGGTGACGCTCAGCGATGTGTTCAACACGCTCAACGCCAACTTCGGGTCGGTATACGTGAATCAGTTCAACGAGTTCGGCCGCATCTGGCAGGTGAACGTGCAGGCGGAAGGGAAGTTCCGCAAGGATGTCAGCGGGCTTGAGTTGCTGTTTGTCCGCAATGCGGACGGCAAGCCGGTGCCGATCGGCTCGCTGATTCGCGTGGTGAACACCAGCGGCCCTGTCTTCGTGATGCGCTACAACGACGGCAATTCGTCGGCCATCAACGGCGGCTATGCGCCGGGCTACAGTTCCGGGCAGGCGATCTCGGTGATGGAGCAACTGTGCAACGAAAACCTGCCCGACGGTATGAGCTTCGAATGGACCAACATCAGCTATCAGGAAGTGACGGCCGGCAGTTCGGGCCTGTTCATCTTTGCTTTCGCCGTGGCACTGGTGTTCCTTGTACTCGCGGCCCTGTACGAAAGCTGGGGCCTGCCGCTGGCGATCATCGCCGTGGTGCCGATGTGCCTGCTGTCATCGGTGATCGGCCTCGTCTGGATCTCGCGGATGCCGGTCGATATCTTCAGCCAGATCGGCTGGGTGGTGCTGGTGGCGATGGCCGCCAAGAACGCGATCCTGATCGTCGCCTACGCCGTCGATAAGCGCAAGGAAGGCTTCGATCACAAAGAGGCAACGCTCGAAGCCGTTAAGGAACGGTTCCGCCCGATCCTGATGACATCGTTCGCGTTCATCCTCGGCGTCTACCCGCTGGTCATCGCGACCGGTGCCGGCTGGGAAATGCGCCACTCTCTGGGTATCGCCGTCTTCAGCGGCATGATCGGCGTCACCCTCTTCGGCATCTTCCTGACGCCCGTGTTCTACTACGTGATCGGGGGACGGACGAAGGATACGCCGAATGTGGCGGCAGGCGCAGGAACGCTCGCTGCTGGGGTGGCGGCGTTGGATGCAACGGACTCGTAGCGAAGATGCGCAATCGTCTGCTGCGGGCAACCGGCACATCAACACCTTGAAGTGGTCGTTGATTTGATTCCAACACACACCCACCCTCAATTGGAATCATTGCTCATTTTTGGAACGTGCCATGCCCATCAAGGAATTACGTCGAATTCGGTTGATTCCAATGCCTTCCCGCCCTGCCGATGTCGGCGGGCTGCGGGAAGGATAACTGACGACCGGGCAGCGAGCAAGAGCGCACGTTCGACAGTAGCGCAACAGCTAAGTCGAAATGTTGAATGCCCCCCTTCTTCGCTCGCAAGATTGGCGGTGGTCGAGTATCAGCACCGACCGGACCGGCCATCCGCCCCTGGCGGCCGGACCGATCAGGCGAGATCGCCGTTGGATTGAATCCGTCAACAAGCCGCAGACAGAAGCCGAAGTGAAGTGCATGCGCGAATGCATCACCCGCGGCGGCCCCTTCGGCACCGAAGCATGGCAGACGCAAACCGTCAGGGAACCGGGTCTGGAATCAAGCCTGAACCCGCGCGGTCGGCCGCGGAAGGCTGCAGAGGAGGCGAAGTAATGTTGAATGTCCCGTTTGTGTCTCTAGCGATCGGTCCGGGACTTGCTGCCACCGCATCGGGACAGACTCCCCGAGCGCCGGCCAAGGCGACGACCTGGGATAAGAAGCAGACCGGCACGCAGTTCATCGAAGTGAAGCCCGGCACTTTCATCATGGGCGAAGGTAAAGACGCCCAGAAAGCGGAGATCAAAACCGGCTTCTATCTGGCCTCTGCGGTGGTCACGCAGAAGCAGTGGAAAACGATCATGAAAACCGAACCATGGAAGGGAAAGGTGATGATCAAGGAAGGCGACGACTTTCCCGCCACCTGGGTCAGTTGGGATGACGCCAACGCATTCTGCAAGAAGCTATCCGAATCGGCCAAACGCAGCTTTCGCCTCCCAACGGAAACCGAGTGGGAATTCGCCTGCCGTGCCGGCACCAGGACCCGATATTTGTTCGGCGATCAGGCGGATAAACTCGGCGACTATGCCTGGTACTACGACAACGCCACCAACGCCAAGGAATCCTGGCCCCATCAAGTCGCTCGCAAAAAACCCAATCCATGGGGTTTCTACGACATGCAAGGTAACACGTGGGAGTGGTGTTCCGACGTGTTCCAGAGCAAGCTCTTGATGAATCAACGCGTCACGCGAGGAGGTGCATTCTTCGGCAATGCCGATTCTTGTCGCGTTGCCTTATCGTTCCTTTGCTGATCCGAAGAGCGCCGTCTACCACCTATCCTACCGCGTGCTCATGGAACTACCGTAAGCGGGAATAGTGAAGGGGGCATTCCGAACTATCACCGCTTCCCGTTGGTCACCCGGTCGAGTTTGAGGCGCCCTGAACGTTCAGTTTCTCGCGATTGCGACCGGTACGCACCCCGGGAAGCGTTCGGGAGACGACTGTCAGGCTGCGAAAGCCATAGGGTGTGGAAATGCATCGCCCCGTGAGCCTGAAGTGCAGGCAACGGATGATAGACTGCTTGCGGCCCAAATTGAGACATCGATCTTGCCGGGAGCCCGCAGAGCACGCGATGGTCTTACGTACCCTTGTTTGCGCTGCAGGCTCCCGGCAGGAGGGATCACCATTGGCCGTGCGCAGTATAAACTCCGTTGCTTGCGCTTTCGGCTAAGGATTCGCGCCAAAATAAGTTACCGGATTGTATCGGCGCAGATGAAGAGAATCACGAAAGCACGAAACGACGAAAACACGAGAAATGCGGCATTGCCATAACACTTTTTCGTGTTTTCGTCGTTTCGTGCTCTCGTGATCCTCTTCTCTAAAAACGGGCATCTATTCTGCCGCGACTCCTAACGGGCGAATTGCGTTCGCGATTATGGCCGGTACTTTTCCACCACGCCGCGTGTCGCGCCCTGGATCGACTGCAGAGCGCTGTTGATCTCCCGGGTGGTCGGGCGGCCGAGCATTTCGAGGTTGGCGGCGGCTTTCAGGTCTTCGATGGCCGGGGTGGTCTTGCCTTGCTCGTAGCGGGACATGCCCAGGAAGTAGCGGTAGCGGGCGTCGCGGTTGTCGAAACGGACGGCCTCACCGAATTGTTCCTCGGCCTTGTCGAACTGGCCGGCGCGGAAGAGTTCCAACCCCTGGCCGTAGTGCTTCAGGGCCAGTGATGCATCGTTCGTGCTGAACGATACACGCTGCAGGGCAGGGTGTGTGCTGATGATCCGGTCGAACAGGTCTTCCTGTTCCTTCGGCAACGCTTTCAACGACTTCACACCCGTGGTGAAGTCCTTCAGCGCGGCGTCGTAGTTGCCGGCCTTCAAAGCTGTTTCGGCCTTGTTGGCCTGCTGAACGAAGTTCTTGTTGTTGTTCGCCAGGCGGTCTTCGTACATCGCCTTCTGATCGGCGGCCGTCGTCTCCACCTTCTTGATTGCGGCGGCTGCATCGTCATTGGCTTTCTTCGTGGCGGCCGCTGCGTCGTCATTGGCTTTCTTTGCCGCGGCGGTTGCATCCTCGGCTGATTTCTTGATGGCCGCGTCGGCGTCCTTTTTCACCTTGTCCGCATCGGCTTCGAGCTTGGCGGCCTTGTCCTCGGCATCCTTCTTCGCAACCGCGAGCTTTGTAATCGCATCGGCAGACCCGCGGGCGATTGCCTCGTCGATCGCTTTGAGCATCGCCTCCTTTGTCGCATCTGCTTCGATGTACTTGGCCTTCTCGAAGCGTTGACGCAGCGTCTTGATGATCGCTTCCGCTTCATCGCGGGAAGTGACCAGCAGCGCCAGTGCCTTGGCCGTGTCGGGTTCCTTGATGCCGGCTTTCTCAATCGCGGTATCCAGGTCCTTCACTTTCGTCTCGGCATCGGCCTTGCCGGTCAGGGCTTTCTTCAGGCCTTCTTCGATCTTCGGATCGTCGATGCCGGCGTCCTTCAGCGATTTTCCGAGTGCCACCAGCATGTCGTCTGCCGCTTTCTTGCCGTCGTCGGCCAGCTTCTTCTCATCCTCGGCCTTGGTCTTCGCGGTCATCAACGTCTGGATCGCTTCCGCGGGCTTCTCGTCCGCCTTAAGCATCAGCTTCTCGGCCACCAGCTTCATCGCGTCGTCGTTGTCTTTCGATTTGGCGAAGACGGCGGCAAGGGCCTCACTGAGCTTGCGTTGCTCGACAAGCATTTTGCCTTCCGGCCGTTTGTACAGTTGATCGGCGATCGTCCACAGGCGGGCGAGTTCGTCGAGCGTGAACGGCGTCAGTTGTTCGCGCGGGTCGCTGAGCGGGTTCAGGCCGCGGCCAGCCATCTTTACCTGCTGGCGGACGTGAACAGCTTTGATCTGCGGGATCTTGGCGGCGGCCTCGGCGTACTGATGTTTCGAGGCGAGCAACAGTGCTTCCCAGAACAG
>JBBQII010000370.1:0-4903 GCA_038324795.1 Gemmatales bacterium | reverse complement strand
TAGGAATCAACTTGCTCAAAACCCGCCTTCTTCAGTGCATCTTCGACTTGTTTGGTCTGTTCATCCCGTTTTGATTCCCACTCAGCTGCCGTTGTTGCCATCGATCTGCTCCTTCACCCATTCGTGAACCCATTGCGCTGTTCTCAAGAATGCAGTCGTTTCGCCATGATCTCTAAGCCCGGTTTCATATCGAAGCGAAGTATCCCAATGAAACCGAAACATCCTTCGTCGAAGATCGTTCGGTGGTTGCACGCCCATGTCTCGCAACATACCAAACAGAGTGTCATGCTTGTGCATGTTCGAACCATGGGAGATCTTCTCAAGTACCTGCGGAATGTCTGCTATCGGTGTCAGATGAAGTATGAGCGCCTTCAATGAGCATTCTACCGTATAGCCGCCGATGTACCGTGCATCAAGATTAAATTTCCACGAATGCAGGAACTCCGCGACGGAGAGTCGCTGATCCGCTGCTCGAAAGTATTCTCTGCTGGACGATGGCGACATACCTTCTCCCATTCAAATATTCTCGCAGATGATTCGTGTCGTCAAGGCAAATCGGGATCGGCGGCCTCACCTACGCTCCCCCTCACCCGAATCAACAATACAAACACCACCGACACCGCCGCCGCGGCCGCGAACAGACCGAAGATCAAGCTCAGCGGCACCTTCTGGTCACGCATCTCGCCGAAGCCCCAGTCGGCCAGGCCGCCGCAACTGATGCTGACGAAATTCATGATGCCGTAACCCGTCGCGCGCAACTCCGGCCGGGCGATCTGGCAAAGGATCGGCATGTTGTTGCAGTCGAAGAAGCCCCAGCCGAGGCCGAACAGGATCAGGCAGGCGATCGACGCGGGCAGCGTCTCCGCGAAGCCGACGCCTGCGATGGCCGGGGCGATCAGGCACATGCCGATGGCACTGACATGGATCCGCCCGCGTTCGCTGCTGCGCATCCACCGATCGGCCAGCGAACCGCCGACGAGCGCCCCTGCAATGGCCGCCACCTGCCAGAACAGCGTGGCCGACACCCCGGCCCGGCCCTGGCCGATCTTGTATTTGTCATTCAGAATGGCCGGCATCCAATCGCGGACGATCCAGCCGGCCATGGCCGGCAACGTGAAGTAGAGCACCAGGAAAATGAACGAGCGATTCCCCAACAACTCCGTCATGGACGCAATGGGCGACAAACGAATGGCCGGTTCCGCGTCGTTCCCGGGGGCATCGCGCAGGAACCTGACCAACGGCAACGCGTACAACATGCCGAAAACCCCGCACGCCGCAAAGGCGACACGCCAACCGAGAAACGGAGCGTCGGCCACGTAACCGGTGAAACCGCCGATGATCACGCCGAAGTAGATCGCCATCTGGTGCAGGCCGACGGCGCGCGAACGCGTGGGACCGGTGTGGTAGTCCGCGATGAGCGCCAGTGCCGCGGGGATGTAGAACGCTTCGCTGAGCCCCATCAGCGAACGCGCCCATAGCAGACCGCTGAACGTGGTCACCGTGCCGGTCCACCAGGTCACGCCCGACCAGATGAACAGGCTGGCGCAGATCGTCAACCGCCGGCTGAAGCGATCGGCCACATAGCCGCCGATCGGGCTCATGACGGCGTAGACCCACTTGAACTGCCCGAGCATGAAGCCCCAGTTGCTGTCACTGGCGATGCTCGGGATGTCCGCCATCACGCTGAACTTCATCGACGCCAGCATCTGCCGGTCAAGGTAGTTCAGCATCGCCACCGGCATCAGCAGGATGACGACCAGCCAGGCAGTCCGCATTGAGGAGGGAGAGTTCGACACGGTCGGTTATTCTTTCTTCTGCGCGGCACGCACCTTCTCCACCGCGCGATGGGCCGTCTCCTGCAGAAACGTCGCGTACTCGTCGCTTATGCTCATCGGGTGGTACTTGTTGCCGACGCAGCTTTGGCCGTACAGCGTTTCGAAGACGACCAGCCCGCCCAGGTACTCGCCCGCCGCACTGGCGTGATGGCCGTCGATCTTGAGAGCGGCTTCGCCCGCGCCGGCCGGCTTCATCCAGCGCCAGCCGACATGCAATGAGTTCTTCTGATCCGGCACCGCCGGGGCGACGGCCTTCCTGACGTCGAACTTCTCATCCACCCGATAGCCCCACTTGGGGTCACTGTCGGCCAGCCAGAATGCGTCGCCGACGGGGATGATCCGAGCATGCAGATCTTTGGCAGTTTCGGCATAGGCGGCCGCAAGCATCTCATACATCGCCTTGTTGGACTTCGGTTCCATGGTCGCCGTGGCCGCGAAGCGCGGGTCGTCGACGCGGTAGGCCCAGGTTTCGTGCAGCAGCAGTTCCGCGCCGGGGGCATGCTTGGCGACGTAGGCCTTCAACTGCTTGCCGTACGGCCGATAGTTCTTGATGTCGTGCGACTGAAAGCTTGCCTGCTGGATGGTGACGAAGTCCCATTTCTCGGACGCCAGCATCTCCTTCAACCCTTTACCGCCGGCGTATTGTCCCTTCACATCCTTCGGGTCAGCTTCGTTCGCCTCGATCTTGCCCCAGTGCGTCAGCATCGATGCTCCGCCGACGCTGGCAGACTTGAGCACCAGTTCGTTTCCCGATGAATTGACGATGTCGTTGAGATACTTCGTCGCGTTGTTTGAAAAGCTGTTGCCGATGCACAGCAGTTTCACGGTCTTCGGCTTGGCCACAGGCTCGGCCGAAAACACGATCGACGGTGTCAGCAGCGTGAACGAAAGCAACAGCAGGCGCAGCAGTTTCATGGCAATCTCCGTGACAGGAAGAGTGACGGCGGGAAGGTAGTGTATGCGGAATATGATCATGCTCGCGAGCAACTGCCGCGGGCGATCAGTCGAGGATGCCGGGCAACTGCCGCAGCCGCTCGTCGATCGCGGTCAGTTCCTCATCGCTCGGCACCTGGCCACCGAACCGGACGCGGTAGAAGGCGTCGCAGAGAGTGATCAAATGGTCTGCGGCTGCGGGGTGCCGACGGACAACGTCGTCGATGAACTCGCGCGGTGTCTGCTCGGGGCGTGCAACGAATCCGCGAGTTTCGAGCAGCGAAAGCAGACGCGCGTGGAACGGGACCACGACCACTGCCGTGTGCCGGCGACGCCGCAGTCGACGAATCAAAAGGAATGCCATGAGGCCGGCGATGATGGCGGCGACTGACTTGGTGGTGTTCCAGTGGGCATCGAACAACTCGTCACGCGTGTCTTCCAGCCAGATCGCGATGGCCTCGGCCGCCTGATCACGCGCGGTCGAGTCGTACCCGAGGACGATGCTGCGAAACTGCGTTTCGACCCACGCTCGTGTATCTTCAAACCAGCTGGCAAAGCCGGTCGGCCGCACCTTCACCGGTTCGCCGCCCGGTGTCGGGTCGAGTGACAGCCAGTGATATGCTTCAGTCGAGACCGGTGACGTATCGTCAGGCCGCCGGGACAGTTGATTGGCCGGCGGCGACCTTGGAATCAGGGCTTCCACCCAGGCGTGTGCACTCGACTGCCGAACGACATAGTGCCCGTTTTCCTGCGATTCACAGCCCCGGAAGCCGATGACCAGTTGCGCGGGCACGCCCTGCGATCGCAGCATCAGCACAAGGGCGGACGCAAACCGCTGGCAGTGACCTGTGCGCGTGTTGTAAAGGAAGTCCTCAATCGGATCGATCGCCTTATCCTTGCGCGTCAGGTCGTACGTGTAATGGAATTCGCCCGAACTCGAAAGGTACTGCTCCAGTGCCCGTGCGATCGCTTCGTGGTGTTTCTCGAGCGGCAGGCGCGTCTGCGGGTCGAGTTCCTGCAGTACCGCGGCGGGCAACTTCTCTTCTTTGACCATCCGTTCGAGAATCTGCGTCGTGTACCGCCGCATGCGGTCGGCCATGTCGTTCGACATGATCCAGGTCAGAAACTCCTGATTGTTGCTTGCCAACCGGAGCGGCGGGCTCAGGTCGGGCTCGGGCTGCGGCACGGTCACCTGACAATAGCCCTCTTTGCCGGGGCCGATCAGGTTCATCCATTCGAAACGCCCGTCCTGATGCTGCTGCACCGACCCGGTTCGGGTGAGGAACACAAACACCGGCGGCACGTCGTTGGGACGCCAGACGACCGGGTCGGCAATCAGGTTGTTGCCGCCGGCGTTGCGTTGCAGGGTGAACGTCAGGTAGTAGGCTTCCGGACCGAAGTCGGGTAGCCGGGCGTTGCGCTGCTGAAGTTTGTCAAGTTCGGCAATGTCCGCCAGGCGGGAACGCGGAAACGGTATCGTGCGGTCGAGCAGTGTCAGGCCGGAGTTGCCTTCCCGTACCCAACGGCCACCCTCGTAACGGCTCAGCGAAGTGGCACGCCAGCGCTGGTCGGCCGGCAGATCGAGTTTCGGTCGGCCATCAGCGTAGTCCGCATAAACCTGAAACGCCACTTCACTGTTCTGTTCCAGCGAGCCGGTCCGGTTCAGGTCGATCGCCCCTTCGGGGAGCCCGGTCTCAAGGCGGTTCCGCGCCATCACGGAGAGTTCCCACTTCCGGTCAGCCGGTCGGGGCGTGATCAGAAACAGGAACAACCCGGCACCGACTACCGCCATCGTCCAGCCGATGGCGGGCTTCAACAGCAGGCTGGGGCTGCCGGTCTCTCCTTCGGCCTGCTCCGCGGCGGGATCAGGCTGTACCTCGCGGTACAGGTAGAACATTACCAGGCTCCACGCGAAGCAGAACACATAGAGAATCAGCAGGACGCCGAAGAATGCATCGTTCGCCATCGCGCAACCGAGCGTCACCGCCAGCAGGCCCACCCCCTGAATCGCCCAGAAGTCGCCGATATGCTTGGGGCGAAACAGCTTGGCCGGGATCAGGATCATCAGCACGGGCCCGAGATACGGCAGCAAGTAGGCGGGGAACGGCAGCACGTCGAGCAGGCTGGAACTGCCG
>JBBQII010000369.1:0-4904 GCA_038324795.1 Gemmatales bacterium | reverse complement strand
GTAAGGATGAAGGCGAAGTCGTCGGGGCACTGATCCAGTTTCGCAAAGCAGCTGAAGCGTACGATCCGAAGGCGCACGAGGTGCTGGCCGACATCGAGGCGGCCATCTTCGACATCGAAATGCGCCTGAACCGCCCCGTTGCCGCCCATGCGGCGTTGCAGCGTGCCATGCGCCACGACGCAACGGCCGAACCACTGCAGAAGGCCGCCGAGAACGTCTTCGGCATCGAGTCCCGTCTGCCGACGTCGGCCCGCAAGCAATACGCCTTCCGCCCTGCCGCCGCCGACCGGCTCGAGGCGTGGCAGACAACGTTGCCAACCGCGCAGATCTCCAAGTTGGGAGAGGCACGTAAGGCGTTCGAGAAGCTGACCGCCGACGAGTCAGCTGACGGCCCGGCCTGGTTCAACTTGGGGCTGGTGCAAGCCTGGCTCGGCGAGAACGGCAAGGCAATTGATTCGCTCGAGAAGGCGAACGATCTCGAATCAGACGATGCACAGGTTGCCGAGACGGGGGCGCTGATCGAAGTACTTCGCTGCGGCGAGGGGATGGAAGACGATTCCGACTACATCGAACACCGCATCTTCTTCCAGATGCACGATGCGGAACCGGTTGTCCGCCTGCTGGAAGAGTGGAGCCGCGGCGGTCGAATGAGCGGCGCCCAGCAGGACCAGGAAACCGGGACGCTGTCCGCATTGATTCTGGAAGACGTGCCGAAATTTGATGCGGGGATCGGCACTCCGGCCTCGCGATTGGGCGCGTACATGCTGATCGTCGGCAACATCATGCGCCTGTGGAGCCCGCGCAAGGAACGGCTTGACGCGGTTGCCGAGGAAGTGCGGCAGAAGGCCGGCAGCGCTCTGCAACCGCCGATGGAAGAAGAGGGCTATTGCAGCTTCTCCGATATCGCCATGGAAGCGATGTTGATCCCCACTGAAAATACACAGATCCAGGCTGTCGCGGGCCGACTGACGGAAGAAGCCACGCAGTTTTTCGAGCAGACATGGCTGGACCGGCCACTTCAGTCACTGAGTGGGCGCACTCCGCGGCAGGCGGCCGACGAACCGGGAATGCGCAAGAAATTGGTCGGCGTCGTCGCGTTCATGGAAGAGTGCTTTGTCGCCTCCTCTCCGAGAGTGTCGGAAGGGGATAAGCTGCAGATTGTCGTCGTGTACGACTTCAGGCGCCTGCGCGGGCTGCTGAAGTTAAGCGAGATGCCCGCGGATGTGCCGGCCGTTGCCCCGATCGACCTGGCCACCGCCGACCCGACATCGCTTGATGACGAAGCGGTTCAACAGGCGTTCCGAGCGGCGTTGCAGAAGGATGACCGCGAATTGGCGGCCAAGTTTGCCGAGGCCGCAATCGTCCGGGCCGGCATCGCTGACCGGTACCCGTTCTTCAATCACCTGATCGGCATGGCAACCGGCGAGACGGTGCTGAGCCTTATTGAAGAAGCGATCGCCGCCGACGCAGCCACAAACGATAGCGTACGCGCACACGAATACGCACTGAAGCGTGGCCAGGTCCTCGGCAAGCAGGGCCAGCCTGACGCATCATTCGCTGCATTCAGAGAACTGCTCAATCGAGTGCCCGACGAGTTGAAGTTATACGGCCCGGCTGTTGAAAGCCTGTTGAGCCAGAAGCAGGGAGCCAGAGCACTGGAACTCGCAGAGAAGGGTTTGGAGCGCGCCCGCTCGAAGCAAAACCGCGACGTGGAAGGATATCTGTCGGAGTTGGCCGGGGCCGCGAAACGAACGTAAGGATTCGCGCCAAAATAAGTTACCGGATCGTATCGGCGCCGATGAAGAGAATCACGAAAGCACGAAACGACGGGAACACGAGAAAATGCGGCATTGCCATCATGCTCTTTCGTGTTTTCATTCTTCCATGCTTTCGTGATCCTCTTCTCTAAACCCGGTAATTTATTCTGGCGCGACTTCTAACGCGTGCGGGGAGCGGATGGCGATGCCATACACTCCCCGCGTTGGGTGACTTCTATGATCCGGTCGCTTACTTCTTGTTGCGGCGGATGTAGCGGAGCAGGCCGGCCAGGGGCAGGCCGATGCCGGCCAGAGCCAGCGAAGCCGGCTCCGGCACGCCCGGGGTTTCCGGGTTTTCCGAGCCGGGGATCAGGGTTTCAGTGATGTTGCTGTCGATCGCGCCATCGAACTGGCGGTGCGTGCGGGCCGTGAAGGCCGCCGCCGTCTGCGATTCGCTGTTGGTCGAGATGGCCGAGAAATTCCCGATGCCCTGCTGGCCGGGCAGCGTTTCGGCGCCGATGTAGGTCCAGGTCAGGTTGTCCAGGTTCGGATCATCGAACGGAACGGTGCCCGGAGGGGTGCCGCCCGTCTTCGACACGCTGAAGCTGAAGTTTTCCGGCTGAACCGTCGAGCCGGCGACAAAGCCCTGGAAATCGTATACGGTGAAGTAGTCACCGGTCCGCAGAGTCGAATCAGACGTCAGCACGACGCCGTAGGTGAAGCGGAAGTTATTGTTGTCCGCGGTCGAAGTCGCGCTGACCGGCAGCAGGCCGGCTTCAGCGCGGGCGGCCATGACGACAACGACAAGCGAGGCCAGCGATCGGTACATCCAATGTGACTTCATGTTCCTGTTCCTCCGTGCGATCAACCGAAGCTCGGCCCACCGAGATCCGGACGCTTTGTTTTCCAACGCAGGTCCCGAAGGACCATCGATCAAGCGGGAGGGACAGTAACCCGATTTTTCAGGGGTGTCAATCGGACCTTTTCGCGGGTTGACTTCAAGAATAATCTGGGCAAACAACGCAGCGGACAGCAAACGCAAAAGGGAGTGAAGGCTGGTAGCCTGCGCTCCCTTTCTTGCATCGTCACATTGCAATGACATATCAGCGGCGAATCAGATATCGACGCAGGCCCAACAGCGGCAGACCGATAGCCGCCAGCGCCAGCGATGCCGGTTCGGGAACGCCCGGGTCGGGGACCGGAATGTCGGTCTCCGTGATGTTGGCGTCCGCCTTGCCATCGACTTGCCGATGCGTGCGTGCGGCGAACACACCGTCACCCTGCACGTAGTAGACGGACTGGGCCATGAAGTTGCCCAGACCGGTCTGGCCCACCTGCGTGTCGGCTCCGGTGTAGGTCCAGGTGATGTTGTCGATGCCGGGATCATCGCTCGGCACCGTGCCGGACGGAGTCGGCCCGACCTTCGAAGTCGAGAATGCGAATCCCTCGGGCTGCGAGGACGAATCGGGTACCAGGCCCTGGAAGTCGTACACGGTGAAGAAATCACCTGTCCGCAGAATCGAATCGGACGTGAGCACCACGCCGTAAGACCAGCGGTAGTTGCTGCCATCCTGCGTGACGGTGGCATTGACCGGCAGAAGCCCGGCCCGGCTCGTGTTGCTGTGCATCAGGACGATCATCATCGCGGCCCAGAACGTGCCGCCGGCGAGACGGAAGAGCTTCATTCCTTGATTCCTCCGGAGAGAACTGCCCGGTCATGTTCGGGATAGACCACCGCTCGTGTTTCTCATGAGCGTCTATGTCCCGACCGGACGGCGAGACTGTAGATTCATTCACGGATTCGGTCAAGCCGGGAATTTTTCCGGGAAGGCCGGAGAATCCGGGCGGGCGCGGTCCGCCTTGTGGCGATCGGGCCGCCTGGGGTATACTTCCGCCTATACGTTCCCGGTTCAAGGATGAATCCGATGGCAAGCTCGCTGGCGATCGAACAGGTAGGCAAGTACCGCCTGCTGCATGAACTGGACATCGGCCAGCCCGGCACCGTCTTTGCCGCGGAGGAACCGAACACGCGCCGGCTCGTCGTCATCCGCCTGGTGACCGTCGAATCCGACGACAGCGATGAATACATCGCCGACGCACGCCGGTTGATCCGCCTCAGTCATGAACATATCGCCGCACTTCTCGATGTCGGCGAGGCCGGCGGTCAGCACTTCCTCGTCATGGACCTGCTGAAAGGCGAAACGCTGGCCGACCGGCTCAAGCGCGAACACAGCCTGCCGTTAAAGGATGCGCTGCGCATCGCCTTTGAGACATCATCGGCCCTGGCGTTCGCGCACGGGCATGGCTGGGTGCACCGCGAACTGTCGCCAACCAACATCTGGCTTGAACCGTCAGGCCGGGTGCGGCTGCTGGGGCTGGGGGCATCGCCGTCGCCGCGCGCGGGTGGACTGCTGAATCGCCTCAATGAATCGGGCATCCCCGGCTACCTGTCGCCCGAACAGGCGTCAGGCGAAGAGGTGGCTGCCACGGCCGACCTGTTCAGCCTCGGCTGCGTGCTGTACCAGATGATCTCCGGCGAAGCACCGTTCCGCGGCGACGCATCAAGTGCCCTGTACCGCGCGGTAGTGTTCGAAGAACCGACACCGATCCGCGATCTTCATCCCGAGGTGCCCGCCGCCCTTGATGAACTGGTGGGCCGCATGCTGGCGAAAATTCCCGGTGATCGCCCCGCGACTGCCGATGCGGTGGAACAGCAACTCCGCGAACTGCTGGGCCCCGACTTGTCGAAGTACCGCGACGACGCACCGCCCCCGCCGGCACCGTCACGCCGCATCCTCGACGCCATCGAACGCCCGGTAATCCGCGACGTCACCGCCGCGTTGCCCGAAGGAATCATCCTCCCCCCGAAACGCGGCTGGCTCGGCGACATCATCGCCGCCGTCGTGTTGATCGGCGGCGCGGTAGGGTTGTACTTCTGGTGGAAAGCGAGCCACTGAAGTCGCTTGCGGCGTTGTTGTGATTGCCTGCGAACTTTACGAAATGCTGGCAGGAACTTGTTCTGCTAGAATTGCGAGTACGATTCTTTGAACTCATCGCCGGATAGCAAAGGCACATCAAATGGCGACTCAGACTCTCACCCGGCCAAAGGCAACGCCTCAGCCGGGGGACTTCCCGACAATTCCGAAG
>JBBQII010000368.1:0-4914 GCA_038324795.1 Gemmatales bacterium | reverse complement strand
GTCGGTCCCGCGGCCCGCATGACCGCGGGAACGCTGGGCGGCGTGGGCGGCTGTCTGGTCGCCATGCGCGGTGTCTGGTTTTCGCCCGACTTTTCGGGGGTCTGGCTGTTCGGCGCGGGCTTCTCCGTGGCGCTGGCCCGCTGGTTTCGCGTTGCTCGAACTCCGGGAGTGCAATCCGTTGGGTGATGATCGGCAGGGCACTCCCAGCGCGGATTCGGGCACACCTGTGACCACTGCCGCGCCACCGCTTCCACCAACTCGGCGACTTGTCAAATCAGGCGTGCTCTGGATTGCCGGCGGCTTTGGCGGCATGCAGGTGCTGCGTTTCGCCTCGTCCATTATCCTCGCCCATCTCCTGTATCCGCAGGCGTTCGGACTGTTTGCGCTCACCTACGTCTTCATCACCGCGCTGCATCTGTTTTCCGATCTCGGCATCCGCGTCTCGATCATCCAGAGCCCGCGCGGCGAGGATCCTGCATTTCTCGATACCGCGTGGACGATTCAGGTTATCCGCGGTGTCATCATCTGGCTGGTCGGCTGCGCGTTGGCATGGCCAGCGGCCTATCTTCGTCCGGAGCCGGAGCCGGCGTTGCTCTGGCTGCTGCCGGTGGTGGCGTTCTGCGCGGTGATCGAAGGGTTCATTTCGACCAATCTGCATCTGCTTTTTCGGCACCTGAAGCAGCGGACGGCTGTGCTGATCGAGTCGATCTCCGCGGCGGGCGGCATTACGGTCACGGTCTGCTGGGCCCTCTTCATCGAGCGCAGTCTGTGGGCAATGGCCGCTGGCCCGCTGACCAACTCGATGTTGCAATTGATTCTCAGCCACCTCCTGCCGGGGCACCGCAACCGCTTCCGCCGCGATCGGCACGCGATGAAGGAACTGGTTCACTTCGGCCGATGGATCTTCCTCAGCACGATGTTCACGTTCCTGGCGGATCAATCCGACCGGCTGGTTGTCGGGTTTCTATCGGTGACTCTGCTGGGCGTCTATCATCTGGCGAATCAAATCGCGACGGTACCGGTCGCGCTGATGAGTACCGTCGCCCGGCAGATCGTGTTGCCGCTTTACAGCCGGTTGATCGAATCCGGGAAAGAGATCGGCCCGGCGCTTCGCGAAATGCAGGTCCGTGCCGGGGCGATGACGGCGCTGATGATTGCCGGGCTGATTTCCGTCGGGCCGACGTTCGTGCGCTGCCTGTACGACGAACGCTATCAGGATGCGACGTGGATTCTGCCGCTGCTGGCGGTCGCCATCATGCTGCAAATCTTCGACAACTTCGCGTCATCGGTGCTGATCGCCATCGGCAAGCCGCGGATCTATGCGTTGAGCAACTTCATCAAAGTCATCTGCCTTGCGTTGTTCATGCCACTCGGTGTGTGGCTGGACGGACTTCGCGGGTTAATCATCGCGTTGATTCTTGGTGAAGTGGGGCGCTATCTCTGCACGGCGATCTTCCTCCGGCGGGACGGCCTTCCCATATTGCGACGCGACTGCGGCTGGGCGATCTTCGCCGTGGCGGTCGGAGTCGGGACAAATCGGCTCGTCGAACTCGTCGGCCCGGCCCTGCCCGCCGGTGGCCGTAACTGGCCGGTGCTTCTGGAACGGATGGCAATGGAATCGGCCCTGGTCATCATTCTCTGGGCCGGGGTGGTCGGCTACGGATGGCGCGCGGGCTGGTTTCACAAGCTGCCGGGGCAGGACGGCGGTACTTCATCGCGATTTTAGATGGCACGTTCGTGCAACTTTGTACGTTAAACCAGGTAAAATGAAAAAGACGGGTAGACATTGCAGGCGCAATCAGAGAATCTGATGCGAACCGGTCGGGCGTAGGCCGCGATACGGGGAGGGACATGGAAGGCGCTCGCGAATTTCTGGAAGCGGTCCGCTCGCATCAGCTGATCAAGGGTCATTTCCGCGGCCTGCTGCACATCATGGTCGGCCGCAAGATTACTCGCGAAGATGGTAGCCCCGTCTGCGCGGGGCTGACCTGGCGGCAACTCTCCGAGTTGCTGAAGCTCATGCGCTGGGACCGCGAATGGATCAGCGAACTCGGCCTTCAGGTCGATGCGCTGCCGCCGCGCGATCGCCAGCGCTTCTGGTACAGCGCGATTGTCGGGGCACGCATCGACGGTGCCGATGCCGCTGCCGGCGCGGATCGCCTCGCGGTTCGCGTCAAGTCACTCGGTTACATTGTCTCACCTCCCGCAGGCGAGCGGGGAGCATAAGCTCCCTGCGCGCAGTTGACCCTTTCGGACAGTCGTTCTATCATCACCATTCACGGAAAAAATGCCCGACAGTCGCCGGAGCGGCACAGCGATGAAGCAGAAAGACGAGATGCACGAGAACGAGACCAACTCCCTGCGTCGGTGGATGGACCACATCCGCTTGCAAATGCAGGGTCGCGGGCTCTACTTCGTCGTCGGCACGTTGGTGCTGGTTGTGGCGGCTGTCGTGCTGTTCCGCTACTGGCGGATCAGCCAGGCAAACGCGAGTTCCGCGCGCTGGTTGGAATTGTATATCGTCGATAGCGAGAAGGGCCTCGAGACGATCATCACGTCGCCGGCCAATCAGGGCAAGCCGCAGGTCGTCTTCGCCCGGTTGCAGAAAGCCAGGTTGGCGCTGTACACCGATGGCATCAATCGCCTGGGCTCGTCCACACCCGCTGATCGCGATGCCGCCATCGAGAAGGTGGAAGAAGGCCGCAAACGCTACGAAGAGATTGCCGCCGATCTGTCGAACACGGCCGCGTTGCAGCAGGAAGCGTTCTTCAGTCTCGCGCGGGCGGAAGAGTGCCTGATCGCCCGGCCGAAGAAGGACGGCACGGGCGACCGCGGTTCGGTTGACAAGGCAATCGCTTTCTGGCGCAAGGCCGCGGACATCAACCCGGAGAGCGAACCGGGCAAGCGATACGCCGCGCAGGCGGACAGCTTGAAGAAGAACAAAGAACAGATCCGCGACTTCTACGCCCGGATGGTGGAGCTTGGCTTCACCCCGGCCCTGCCCCGCGACGAGTTCCACGGCTTCGGGCCGAGCAAGTAACCGTTAGCCGCGACTCGCAGTGTTTCCGGAGCGATGCGCACGCGAAACGCGCTTCACTCCGGAAACCCTGCGCGTCGCGGCTAACCGATCGGCCACCATCTCATGTCTCTCGAACTTGATGACGATCTGCCGGGCGAAGATCTGCCGCCGCCACCGGTCACGCGCGGGCACGGGCCGATCGAGTTCGAGGCGCGCATCAAGCAGGAAGGCATCCGCATCGATCAGTTTCTCGCGCAGCAGTACCCCGACTACAGCCGTTCCACGATTCAGGATGCCATCAAGGCCGGCACGGTGCACGTCAACGGAAAGACGAGCAAGTCGAGCTACAAAGTCCGCAATCACGATCTCATCAGCATCGCGTTGCCGCAGCCCGATCACCCGATGCCGGTCGCGGAGGACATTCCGCTCGACATCCTTTACGACGATGAATACCTGGCACTGGTCAACAAGCCGCCCGACATGGTCGTGCATCCCGCACGCGGGCATTGGTCCGGCACACTCGTCAATGCGATTTCGTTTCACTTCAACCGGTTGAGCATGGAAAACGGCAGTTACCGGGCCGGCATCGTCCATCGGCTCGACCGCGATACCAGCGGCGTTATCCTGATCGCCAAAGAGGAACGGACACACCGCGACCTGTCTGAAATGTTCGAACGTCGGAGCGTCTTCAAGGAATACGCCGCACTGACGGCCGGCGTGCTCGACCGCGACAGCGACTATATCGAAGCACGCATCAAGCATCATCCGATCGACCGGGTGAAGATGGCCGTCACGTACGACCCGGACGACGGGGAAGCAAAGGACGCGTGCAGCTACTACGAAGTGGTCGAACGCTTCCGGGGCTACACCTTTGTGCGTGTGCAGCCGCGTACCGGCCGCACTCATCAGATCCGCGTGCATCTCGCCAGCATCGGCTGTCCGGTGTTGGCCGACAAGACGTACGGCGGGCGCGACAGCATCCGCATCAGCGACTTCAAGCCCGACATCAGCGCGGAAGAAGACCGTGTGCTGATGGTTCGTCAGGCGCTGCACGCCTGGCGGCTGCGCTTCAAGCATCCGCGACTCGAGCGCTGGATGGAGTTCGAAGCCCCGCTGCCGGCTGACTTTCAAGCGGGGTTGGACGCTCTCCGGCAGTACCGCGCCCTGGGGGTCTGACCGTCGGTCATCAGAATCAATTCTTCTTCGGCCGGTCCGAATCTTTCAACGGACCGCTCAATTTGAACGGGATGATCGCCGAGCCGTCGGTGTGAACCCAGCGGGCACCGGTGATGGTACCGTGGTGGTCGTTGGCGGTCGCGTCCTTGAGCGTGTCGCCCTGACCTTCGTCGAAGTGGTAGAGTGCCATCGTGTCGCGGTCGGTGTTGAATCTCGGCAACGGGTCAAAGTCCTTTGCGTAGCGGGCCATGCGTGAGATCCGCACTTCGTCGATCAGGCCATCGAACGAACTGATCTTCGGTCCGGGGCTGGCACCGATCATCAGCACGTCTTTCGGGGCAATCAGCTTATCCTTCGGACAATCGCGGCTGACGATGAGCTTGCCATCGATAAACAGCATGATCTGCTTGTCGTTGCGGACCGCGGCCACGTGCGTGCGCTTCTGCTCCTTCACCGGTGCCTTGACGGCGACACCCGCGGCCACGCCTTCAGGGAACGCGGTGAACGACCAGAATGAAAAAGGGATCGCCAGGGCGGTCTGCCCCGGCACCCAGACGATCGCATTCATGCCGGCCAGGTTTCGCGCGCCGGGCGTCACATACGCTTCGATCGTGTACGAGCCGGCGCGGTCGAGTTTTAATGTCGGCACCAGCACACTGCTGCCTTCGCCGAACTGCAGCGCGTAGCCGGTCACCTTTGGTTTGACGACCACCTTGTCA
>JBBQII010000367.1:0-4933 GCA_038324795.1 Gemmatales bacterium | reverse complement strand
GGTCACGCACCCGGGCGTTGCTTTGCCAGCCGAGCAACGTGACGCGATCGGTCAGCTTCAGTTCCTTCAATAGTGATTCAATGGTCGGCCGCAGGTGCCCGTCGCCGGCAAACAGCATCGTAAATTCATGCCCGTGCTTCGCCACCTGCGAGAGTGCCTGAATCAGCAGCAGGTGCCCCTTTTGTTCGGTCAGCCCGGCCACGAGAACCAGTTGCCTAGTGTCGGGCACCGGCGTCGGCTCAGCCGTCAGGAAGGCGTCGTCCACGCCGCAGCGGACGACATGCACCTTCGGCCAATGTTCGCGGCCGACCCAGCGATAGACCTGGCAACGCCCGTAATCGCTGACGGCGATGATGAACGCGGCCTCTTCGTACTTGCGAGTCAGCCACAGGGCTTCAGGGCGGTCCCACTCTTCGGGGCCGTGGATCGTGATGCTGAACGTCGGCCCGCCGAGCACGCGACACAGCAGCGCGACGACGGCCGGGTTGGTGGCGAAGTGCACATGCAGATGCGTGATTGCCCGTTCGTGCAGCCGCTTCCGCAGCACACAGGCCTCGGCCAGATAGACCAGATGCCGTAACACGCCGCCACCCCGGCGGCCGAACCGCGCGGCGAGAATCAACGCTCGCATCCCGCGGATCGGCCGAGTCAGCAGTGTGAGAAGCAACTGCAGCAGCAGGGCGGGCATCCCCTCGGCCAACAGGGCATGGGTTTTTGCCTTCTCGGCGATATCGGCCGGGTCGACGGCATCGTGGCCGGAATCGCGGACGGAATATCGCTGTACGGGAACACCGGCGGCTTCCAGCGCGACGATCTCCCGGCGAATGAACGTGTGCCGGACGTGCGGATACTGATTCGTGAGATATGCGATCTTCATGGGGCGTATCGTATGCGGCAACGCGCGTTACGCGTAGCGCTTCGAAAATAGCGTGGCGATCGGCAGTTGGAAACCGGGCAACACGGGTTGGGCCGTCAGAGTATCGTTCATGCCATACTGCCGCATCGAAGTCGGCGTGTCGTAAACCTGAATCGTGCGGGGGCGCGTCGAGACGATCCACACCTGACGAACTCCCGCGTCGAAGTAGTCCTGAGTCTTTTCATGAATTTCGTCAAATGTATTGGTCGGGCTGACAACTTCGACTGCGAGGTCGGGCACGACACCCCATGCATTCGACTCGGGCGCTTCCAGATCTGCTGGCCATCGCCCGGCAGAGATGAAAGCAACATCGGGGCGTCGGCGAATTCCTGCGTCGCCAAGTTCGAAGAGCATCTCCATTACCGTGTGGCCTGCCTGCTCCATTCGGGTGAAGATGCCCAGGTGGAACGCCAGTTCGAAAGCAATCGACAACTGACGGGCACCCATTTCCTTCTCCGTAAACTGGCCGTCAACTACTTCGTGCAAGTCAGGCAGCGATGGCAACAGAATCCCGGTTGTCTTGTCGACAACCTGCCCATCGACGATCTCGTAGAGATCCGGCAGCGGCTGGCGGATGGCATCGTCAACTTCCAGAATCGGCATGTCGCTGCTCCTTGAACCTTGCGAGCCATCTCTTCATGATAATACTTGATCCCCGCATGATGTAGCAAACGTTGTTCGCCCTGTTCAGTCGATCGGAAGCTCATTGGAAACCATCCACGTCAACCTTGGCCCGCGTTCGTACGACATCGCCATCACCAGTGACGGAGATGGCCTGGCGCCGTTCCTGAAGCAGTGCGCCCCGAACATGACGGGCGCGTTCATCGTGACGGATGACAACGTCCGGCAGCACGCGTCCAGGATCTTTCACGCGTTGAAGATTGCAGGGGTCCGCGTTCACCTGTCGACCGTTTCCGCAGGTGAGAACACGAAGCGGCTGGAGATGACTTCACGACTGTACGACGATCTGGCCGAGTGGCCGGCCGATCGCAGAACGCTTGTCGTTGCCGTGGGGGGTGGTGTCATCGGCGATCTGGCCGGGTTCGCGGCCGCCACATACAACCGCGGCCTGCCGCTGTTCATGGTGCCGACGACACTGCTGGCGATGGTCGACAGTTCCGTCGGCGGCAAGGTCGGCATCAACCACAAACGCGGGAAGAACCTGATCGGCGCGTTCCATCAGCCGGACGGCGTCTGGATCGACACGCGATTGCTGGAAACACTGCCCGATCGCGAGTACCGCAGCGGCATGGCTGAAGTCGTGAAGTACGGCATGATTCTGGATGAGCCCTTCTTCAATTGGCAGGAAGAGAATGCCACCGCCATGCGCGATCGCGACCCGGCGGCCCTGCGGCATTTGATTGCCCAGTCGTGCCGGTTGAAAGCAACTGTCGTCGAACAGGACGAACGCGAAGAGACGGGCATCCGCGTAAAGTTGAACTATGGCCATACCTTCGCGCACGCCTTCGAAGCGATCGGCGGCTACGGGGAGTGGCTGCACGGCGAGGCCGTCAGCGCCGGGATGATCACCGCCAGCCGATTGGCCGAGAAACGCGGGATGATCGATGCCTCGATCACCGAGCGGCAGAGGAAGCTGCTGGTTGCCTTCGGACTGCCGGTGGTGAACAAGCCCGAATGGAACGTCGATGACCTGCTCTACAGCATGTATCGCGACAAGAAAACGGAAGCAGGGAAACTGCGGTTCATTCTTCCCAAGCGCATCGGCGATGTGGTGACGGTTGACGGCATTCCGGAAGAAGAGGTGATCGACGTGCTGACCGGGAGTTCATGACGCCACCATGCGAAACCGGATCCGTTTCATTTCGATTGTCATCCTGATTGTTTGTGTCGCCCTGCTGATTGTGTCGTTCATCTCGGCCAACGGCAGCGGGCGCACCAGTTTCGGTGCCGATCTGGGGGCCGACCATGCCGGGTTCTACACGGCCGGGTGGATGCTGAATCATTACCCCGCGACCGCCCTCTACGATCGCGAAACACAGAACCGGGTTCATCACGAACTGCACCCGCATGTCCCCGCGGATGAAGAACTGCCGTACGTCTATCCGCCGTTCGTGGCCGTGGTTTTCCAACCGCTGGCACGGTTGCCCTATGGGTGGTCGTTCGGCGTATGGCTGGTGATCTCGCTGGCCTTTTATGCCGGCGGGTCGCTGATCCTGATCCGTCATCTGCCCTTCGCCCAGCGTGATCCATGGACCGTGCTGCTGGCGATGCTCTCGTTCGAGCCGTTCGTGATGGAATGCTGGCAGGGCGGGCAGGTGTCTTCTGTCGGCTTCTTCTGTCTCATCGTCGCGTGGTACCTCGACCGTCGTCCGGAGAGTCGCTTCGCCTCCGGGCTGGTGCTGGGCATGTGCATTTACAAGCCGACGCTGCTGGTGGTGGCCTTGCCGGTGCTGCTGGTCGCCCGCCGTTGGCGCAACCTGCTGGGGGTGCTCGCCTCGGGCGTCGCATTGGGCCTGTTGTCGCTGCTTGCTGTCGGCAGCGACGGCTGCGCCGCGTTTGTGGACAAGCTGTTCGCGTTCTCGCGCACGGCGACTGATGCGGGTTCACTCGAACTGCGTACCTTCAAATACATCGACCTGAACGCGGCCACACGACTGCTGCTCGGCGGGCCGGGGACCGGGCAACGCGTCGTGTTCATGGTGCTGGTGCTGTCGACATTGGGCATCATCCTAATGCGCACAGCGCGCTGGGCGAACGATGGAGATCGCCGGAACCTGATCTGGGCGCTCGTGTTTCTGGCGACGCCGATCCTGAATCTGTATGTGGGAATTTACGATGGCGTACTGGTCGCGGTCGGTACGCTGCTGTTGGCGGATGCCGCTGCAGCGATGTCGTCGCTGCGGCGCGAGACGCTGTTGGCGTGGCTTGCGGCCATCTACCTGGTACCGTGGATCACCCAGCCGATCGCGAAACTGGCAGGTGTGCAACTGTTCTCGGTACTGCTGCTGGCGCTGGTCTGGTGGGTGTGCGTTCAAAAAACGGGTGATCACGAGCGGCGACCGCTTCCTGACGGTCGCTGTTCGTAGATTTCCCGAATTGTTCTGTTCAACGGCACGTCGGTTGCCCGATCACAGTTGCAGGCGGGCAAAATCGTGCCGCCGCCGAGTGGCCGGTTGGCGCGGTCATGACGATCGAATCGAGTACCATGCCCGCGGCAGACAGGCCCCCGACTGATGAACCTGATCGACCTGTTCACGTTCTACCTGACCGTGGTCTTCATCCTCGGCACGTTTCGACGGCTGCGGCAGTACCGCGACGTCGTGCAACTTGCCCGGTCGATGCCCAACCGCTGGCCGAAGGTGATGGCCCAGATCCGCAAGCACTGGGTCATGTTCATGACCTGGTCGACCTTCCGGACGGCCATCGTTGCGTTGACGCTGATGGCAGTGCAGATGATCTGCTCGCGCGTCATCTTCCCGCAGGCGAAGCTGACTTTTCTTCAACTGATGGAAGAGTGGTGGATGCTGCCGGTGGTCGGCCTGTCGGCCGCGGCCATGATCGGCGTGGATGGCTACTTCCTGCTGGTGATCGGCAGCATCGATCGTGCAGTGACCGAGAAGTATCTTGATGAGGCCGAGCACTGGATGACCTCCTGGAAGGCCCCGATGGTGCGCGTGCTGACCCTCGGCTTTGTCAATCCGCGAAAGATCGTTGATATCGAAGTGCGCAAGGCACTCGAACAAGGGAAAGGGATGCTGCATCGAAGCCTTTGGTGGATGTCGCTGCAGGCAACACTGCGAGTATCGTTCGGCCTGTGTCTCTGGATCGCCTGGGCGGTGCATCCGAACATCGCCCGTTGATGCGGTTGGCGGTAGAGCGATGGTCTGCTATGCTCGAAGAGAACTCTATATCGCGTTGCCAATCGGGAATCTGCATGTCGCAACCGTCCTCTGCCGTACAGGACTATCTGAAAGCGATCCACCGGCTTGGCGGAGACACCGACATGGTGTCGCCCGCGGAGATCGCCGGGCTGTTGAAGGTCCGCGCTCCGTCGGT
>JBBQII010000366.1:0-4942 GCA_038324795.1 Gemmatales bacterium | reverse complement strand
AGCCATGCCGACAATGTTATCTTACGGTCTGCGGGTCGATTCCGGACTTCCGGAAACCGGGATTATCTTGTCAAGGACCACTTCTAACGCATATGCTCTACTTGCCTTGCACAACATCTGGATTGACCGCAACGCTCAGGGGCCTTCCATGCGAAGTATCTTCGCCGGGCTGTGTTTCGTCCTCTCAAGTTCAGCACTCACCGCGGCCGACAAGGCCGGCGATGACCCTGCCCTCATCCGCAAACTCGTCGATCAATTGGGCGATCGCAGCTTCCGCGTCCGCCAGGCGGCCGGTCGTTCGCTTGAAGAAATCGGGGAGCCGGCCCTGCCTGTTCTGCGCGAGGCGGCTGCGAAGGACGACGAAGAAGTCCGCCGCCGTGCAGAGGTGCTGCTCGAACGGGTCGAACGCACGGCCCTGTTGGCGCCGCGGCGTGTGACTCTTCAGATGAAGAATCGTCCCATCGACGAAGTCGTTCGCGAATTATCAAAACAGTCGGGCTATAAGCTGCAGTTCCAGGGCGGGCAGCCTCGCAAGATCACGCTGGAAATGGAAAATGTCACTTACTGGCATGCGCTGGAAAAGCTGTGCGAACTGGCCGGCCTGTCGCCGGGATTCGATGACCAGCAGAACATCACCTACCTGTACCAGCAGAACACCGTTTCGCCTTACACGTACCACACGGGGCCATTCCGGCTGGTGGCGCAGAATTTCAACTACAGCCGCTTCGTGAATCTGGCCAACATCCCGCGCAACGCCAATGACCCGCAGTGGCGGCATCACGAGAATAACAATTTGAACTTCGGGTTTCTGATTCAGGGTGAACCGAAGGTGCCGATCCTTGGCGTCGGTGTCCCCAGGTTGACGAAGGCGGAAGACGAAAACGGCATCTCCCTGCTGCCGCGCCGCGATGGGGATGAGGAACGATTCGCCAACGCCCAGTTTCACGAAATCAACGGGATGTTCCGCAACTCGCAGCATTCGACCGGCGTCGCGCTGGCCAAGCCGGCCAAGGATGCCACGACTGCCAGGATCATCAAAGGAAAGATGGTGGTCACCGTACTGTCAGGCACCAGGCCCGACATCGAGATCGATGCAATTGCCAAGGGCAAGAAGAAGTTGACCGGAGTCGGCCGATCCGCGGAGATCACCGTCGAGGAAGTGAATCACGATCCGAACAACAACAATACCTGGACGCTGACGCTGCTGATCAAGCGGAACGCACGCGATGGTGATGCCCAGGATTTCAACTGGTCCAACAGCATTCATCAGCGTTTGGAGTTGACCGACGCGAAGGGCCGAAAGTATCAGTCCCAGGGGATCATCAACTTCATCGACAATACACCCGCAAGTGTCCATGCAGTTTACCAGTTCAGCGATCCGACGGGCAACTTGGGCGCAGCGAAGAAGTTGATACTTTTGGAATGGCTGACGATTCAGCATGAAGTCGAGTTCGAGTTCAAGAACCTGCCACTGCCGTAAGTCGCGAAACAGCGACCTGCATACGAGGACGTGTTCACTACGCACCTGCTCGAATCGCTAGGCCAGAACGTCGTTCTCAACCCGATCGCGAAAGGACCCGACGACCATGCGCATTCTCCCGCCGCTGGCGGCACTCCTGCTGCTGGCAACAAACCTGCCCGCTCAGCCGAAACAGACCCGTGAACAGAAGGTGCTCGAAGACCGCAAGAAAGTCGAGGCCGACGGCTTCTGGATCTACAACGATCTTCAGAAGGGCTTTGCTGAAGCGAAGAAGACCGGCAAGCCGATGATCGTCATCTTCCGCTGTATCCCGTGCGTCGAATGCGTCAAACTTGATGATGACCTGGTGAATCAGGACCAGCGTGTCCGGCCGCTGCTTGAGAAGTTCGTCTGCGTCCGCGTCGTATCGACCAACGGGCTCGACCTTTCACTGTTCCAGTACGACTACGACCAGTCATTCGCGACGTTCTTCCTGAATGCCGACGGCACGATCTACGGCCGTTACGGCACACGTTCGCACCGAACATCATGGGCGGATGACGTGTCGATCGATGGGCTGGCCCAGGCCCTGCAGGGAGCTCTCGACCTGCACGCGAAGTATCCGCAGAACAAAGACGCCCTTGCCGCCAAACGGGGCCCCGCCCCGGAGGTGCCGTCGCCCGAGCAGTTTCCCGCCCTCAAGGGGAAGTACGGGGCCACCATCACTTATGAAGCGAATGTAGTGCAAAGCTGCATTCACTGTCATCAGGTGGGCGAGGCGCAGAAGTCGTTCTACCGTGCGAAGAAAGAAGCGATCCCCGAGAATCTGCTGTTCCCCTATCCGCATCCGAAGAACCTGGGCCTGATCCTCGACCCGAAACAGAAAGCCACCGTGCTGCGCGTGGAGAAGGGCACTGCGGCCGACGTCGCCGGATTTCAGACGGGAGATCAGCTTCTGACGCTGCAGGATCAGCCGTTGCTGTCCCTGGCAGATGTGCAGTGGGTGCTGCATCATGCCCCGTCCGGGGCGAACTCACTGAAGGCCGGTGTGCTGCGTGACAAGAAACCAATCGACGTGACGATGAAACTCCCGGACGGTTGGCGGAAGGGCGAAGATATTTCCTGGCGAACTTCCACCTGGTCACTCCGTCGCATGTCGACCGGCGGCATGGTCATCGACCCGGCGACCGCGGACGAACGTTCCAAGGCCGGTGCTCCGGCCGACGGCGCTGCGCTGCGCGTACGCGTCGTCGGCCAGTTCGGCCCGCATGCGACGGCCAAGCAGGCTGGGTTTCTCGTGGGCGACGTTATCACCGCTTACGACGGCAAGACCGACATCAAGCACGAAACAGACTTGCTTAGCTACGCGGTGACGCAGAAGAAGGTGGGCGACAAAGTCGCCATCGATTTCTACCGCAACGGGAAGAAGATGACGCTGTCGATTCCGATGCAGGAATGACGGCTGCCCATAATTGAAGCAGGGGCTGCTGAAACTATCGACACAGCTGACGCAAGGCGACGAATGCCGGTTCGTCGCCTTCAATTTTTGTTCGCTCGCAAGTTAATGTCAATCAATGACTTGCAGATTTTTCCCTTACGCGGCATATCGATTGGCGCGGCTCTTGCTTTAGGGTGCAACGGCGAAAGCCATAGAAGCCATTCGACCGCACGTGCCAAGGGAGAGGTGGTACCGCGGGCGAGTGGCTTTTTTATTTCCCCATGACGATAATCATCACTGCACCCACGACCATGACGCAGGCCCCCAGCAGTCGCCGACCTGCATTTCTTTCGCGAAACACCTGCCACCCAAGCAGCACGCTGACAATTGTTGATAGCTGAAACAATGCCAGCGCAGCCCCTACATCGAACGCGTAAAACAGCACAATCGTGCAGGCCTGCATCAACCCCGTCGTCAACATCAGGGCCAGGCAACTGCCGGTTTTCCGCCGCATCAGCCGCATCTGGCGGGCGATTTCCGCACGGGGATGAACGACGGCAACAGCCACCGCCGCGACGATGAAACCGAAGATTGACCAGGCAGCGAATGTGGACGTCGCGGTCCCCATCTGCATCGCCCGCTTCATCACCACTGCTTCCAATGCGGACAACACCAGTGCCGCGAATCGCAACTGCACGCCGCGCTGCCGCAGCACCTGCCACCAACCGCGTGTCTCGCTGTCGCCGTCACCCAGAAACCAACTTCCTGCCACGATCAACGCGATACCGGTCAGGCTGCCGTACGGCGGAAATTCGCCCAGCAACAGCATTCCCGGCAACAGGCTCACGACGGCCTTGTATGAGTTGATTGGCCCGAGTACCGACAGGTCGGCCCGCTGGAGTGCCGCGACGATCAGTACATTGCCGGCCACCGTCAGCAGCGCGCTGCCAAGCATAATCAACCAGAACGAAGCCGGCAGGGTCGGACAAAATGCCAGCAACGGGAGGCACAGGATCGCCAGCATTCCATGCACCATGCCGATGACGAACAGCGGACCGGTCCCGGCCGCCGTCAGCAGTTTCTGGAACACGTTCGACAGAGGATTAGAGAGAATCCGCATCGCCAGGCACGCCCAAAGCATGATCACCACCTTGCTTCCCGACCGACGTGCCACCGATTGAAGCGGACAACGCCTGCAATGCCCGCATTCGAACAGGAATGGCCTTGTCCGTTGATGCACTTGTGAGAATTTTCCAATGTCTCTATCAACTTATTTATCAACGACTTACAGCTTTTTTAACTGATTGAGAGTGAGGAATTCCGTTTTGGCGCGTTCTTTGCTTTAACTCGGTCGGCGTTCGTTGCCAACTACTTAGCTGAACTGGCCACGGGAGAGGTGGTACAACAGTTAAGTAGTTTTTTTATGCGCAGTGCCCAGTTCTGTCGCTGCCCCTTCCCGCCTGCTACTCTACCGTCATGAAGACGTTCCGTTCACTGCGACATCGCAACTACCGGCTGTACTTTATCGGCCAGATGATTTCCCTCGTCGGTTCCTGGATGCAGACCACCGCGCTGATGTGGCTTGCGTACGATCTGACGCATGAATCCAAATGGCCCGCCTTCCTGATGGTCGCCATGATCGGTCCCACGCTGCTTCTGGGCGGCTGGTCCGGGTCGCTGGCCGACCGCTGCCGCAAGCACACGCTGATCATGCGAACGCAGGTTGCCTTCTTCTTCAGTGCCAGCACGCTCGCCACGCTGGTATTGCTGGGGCAGATCAACTTGACGCTGCTGTTCGTGCTGATGACCTGTCACGGAATCATTCAGGCAATTGACCTGCCGACCCGCCTCGCTTTTGTTCCTGACCTGGTCGACCGCGAAGACCTGATCAACACCGTCGCCCTTAACTCAGTGCAGTTCAACGTCGCCCGCACCATCGGACCCGCCCTCGCGGGGATCGGACTCGCCTACGCGGGCCCGGCGGTCTGCTTTTTGCTCAACGCACTGAGCTATCTCGCGGTCATTTTCGCCCTGTCGCTGATGTC
>JBBQII010000365.1:0-4943 GCA_038324795.1 Gemmatales bacterium | reverse complement strand
GCAGTAACCCCATCGCTTTACTCATCGTCTCCTGAAATTCCGACTCCGGGTCGCTGTCGGCCACTAAACCTGCCCCGGCCTGCACGTAGGCGGTCTGGCCGGTCAGCACCATCGTCCGCAGGGCGATGCACGTGTCCATGTTTCCTGAGAAATCGACATAGCCCACTGCTCCGCCGTATGGCCCGCGGCGATGCGGCTCCAGTTCGTCGATGATCTGCATCGCCCGCACCTTGGGGGCACCGCTCAACGTTCCCGCAGGCAAACATGCGCGAAGTGCGTCGAAGGCCGTGCGCTTCGGATCCAGTTGCCCCGTGACAGTGCTCGACAGGTGCATAACGTGGCTGTAACGCTCGACCGTCATCAGGTCGCTCAAGCGCACGCTGCCGAACTGGCTGACCTGGCCCACATCGTTTCGGCCGAGATCGACGAGCATGATATGCTCGGCCCGTTCCTTCGAGTCGGCCAGCAACTCCTCGGCCAGCAGCTGATCCTCCTCAGGGGTCGCCCCGCGCTTACGCGTGCCTGCCAATGGGCGGATGGTGACCGTGCCATTTTCGACGCGTGTCATGATCTCCGGCGATGCGCCCACGAGATGCGTGGAACCATTCTTGATGAAGAACATGAACGGCGATGGATTGATCACCCGCAAGGCACGGTAGATGTCGAACGGCCGCGCACGAGTCTGCGCCTTCAATCGCTGGCTCAAGACCACCTGGAAGATGTCGCCGGCGTTGATGTACTCCTTGCAGGTGCGGACCGCCTGCTCGTACTGCGCCTGTGTGAAGTTCGACGTGAACGGCCGGGTCACTTCGCCGACCGGCGAAATATCGGTCAGTTGCAGGTCGGCCACTCCCTGCTGCAGTCGTTCGACCAGCCGGTCGGCCTGCCGACACGCCCGGTCGTAGCTACCCTGAATGTTTGCGGGATCGATCAAGGCGTTGGCGATCACGAGGATCGTCTTGCGGATATGGTCGAAGATGACCATGCGGTCGTACAGCGCGAACGACAAGTCGGGCAGCTTGCGGTCATCCTCCGGCGCGTTTGGCAGATGCTCGACGTAGCGCACGGTGTCGTATCCCGCGTAGCCGACCGCGCCGCCGCAGAAGCGCGGCAGGCCCGGCACATGGGGAGCGCGGAATCCGGAAAGCAGTTCTTCCAGCTTTCGTAGCGGATCGGGATGTTCAAACTCCTGACGGGGCCCGTCGATGGGCTGAATGCAGACCCGGCGCTCGAACGCTTCGAAACGCAAGAACGGTCCCGCGCCGAGAAAGCTGTAGCGCCCCATCTTCTCGCCACCGACGACGCTTTCGAACAGAAACGCCTGTTCGCCCTCCTGAATCTTGCAGAAGGCGCTGACGGGCGTGAGCGTGTCGCCCACAAGCTGCCTGTAGACCGGCACGACGGTGTGAGTCTTCGCGAGATCGGCGAATGTGCCGAAGGTGGGGGTGTAGAGCAAAGTGAACTCCGCTGCGGATAGATCGCTGAGGATGGTTTATCCGCAGTGCGAACAGTTGAACAGGGCATGGCCGGCCGCTGGTAATCCCGGCCGATCCATCTATAATCAGGGTAACGTCACTGCGAGCGATATCCCATGCGTGTCTGGTTCCGCAATGTCCGGTTGGCGATCCGCACCATTGCGGCCGGGATGTTCGTCACGCTTGACACCCTGGTGCAGACGTTCCGCCGCAAGTCGTTCACGCAGTATTTCGAGTATCCCGAGCGGCCGGTGCCGATCCGCCCGCGCTATCGTGGCTTCCATCGCTTTGACCTGACAACGTGCATCGGCTGCGACAAATGCGCCCGCGCCTGCCCGGTCGACTGCATCTATATCGAGAAGGAAAAGGCCAAACCGCCGCTTAAGGGGTTTGCCGTAACGGGCTTCACGATTGACTACACCAAATGCATGTTCTGTGCCCTGTGCGTCGACCCCTGCCCCGTCGATTGCATCTTCATGGGCTCGAACTTCGACTTGAGTTGTTTCGGTCGCGATGGCTGTGTCGTCGACTATGCAAAGCTACCGCTGGAGATCGCGTTCGGACAGGCAACGCTGAACCCGACCGCGGTTGCCGAGTCGAAGAAAGTCGCTCTGCCCGTCTGGATAAAGACACCCGAACCCCCGAAGACGGAAACGCCCGCGCCGACCGCGTGACAAGGAAACCCATGGCCATCTCCGAAAAGCCGCCGGCGGGCAAGAAGTTCTTCAGCCTGGCGGAAGCGAACAAAACGCTGCCGTTGGTCAAGGCGATCGTCGGCGATATTTCCGCACTCGCGCACTCGATGCGCGAGCGGTACCAGGCGCTTGAAGATTCGACTGGCGACGCCAAAGAGCAGATCGAAGATTCGCTGTCCGAAGATCAGGACCGCCTGCAGACTCTTGTGGACGAACTGACCGAACTGGGCGTCGAATTGAAAGACTTCTTCACCGGCCTTGCGGATTTCCCCTGCTGGAAGAATGGCCGCGAGATTTACCTCTGCTGGAAGCTCGACGAGCCGACCATCGGCCATTGGCACGAAGTCTGGGCCGGGTTCTCCGGCCGGCGCGAGATCGGCCGGGCTCATGACTGAACTCGTCACCCTGATCCTGATCTTCATCGCGACCGGCGCCGGCTTCCTGTTCGTCAACTTGCTCGTCGGCCGCTTCGTCCGCCCCGATCGGCCGTCGGTTGAGAAGGGGGCGATCTACGAGTGCGGCGAACCGACCATCGGCAGTTCTTGGATCCAGTTCGATCTGCGCTTCTATGTCGTGGCCCTGCTGTTCGTGATCTTCGATGTCGAGATGGCGTTCTTCTTCCCGTGGGCAACAGTCTTCGGGAATGTGAACCAGTTGGCCGGCGATCAGCAGACCATGGAGCAGCGCATCGATTCACAGCAGGCGATCCTGCCGGGAAGCGACCCCGTATCGAACGATCAGGTGAGTGAGCAGCGTGCGGCGGCCCGGCGCTTCGCATGGATCGTCTTCGCGGACATCCTGTTCTTCTTCGGCGTGCTGCTGGTCGGCTTCGCGTACCTGTGGAAGCGTGGCGACATCGAGTGGGTGCGCAGCGTCGAATCGCAGGAGCCGCCCGCGCCCGCGGCGACGATCACCATTGAACCGGGGAGCCTGAATGCTCAGTCTTGAAGGTAGCATGGAAGAAGGCTTCGTCACCACTTCGCTCGAATCGGCCATCAACTGGGCCCGGCAGTCGTCGCTGTGGCCGATGACGTTCGGCCTGGCTTGTTGCGCGATCGAAATGATGGCGACCGGTGCCCCGCGATACGACATCGACCGCTTCGGGGCCGGTGCATTTCGGGCAACGCCGCGGCAGGCCGACCTGATGATCGTCGCGGGGACGGTGAACCACAAGATGGCGTCACGCGTGCGCCGGCTGTACAATCAGATGCCCGACCCGAAGTTCGTCATCGCCATGGGTGCCTGCACCTGCGGCGGCGGCCCCTACTACAAGTACGGCTACAACGTCGTCAAAGGCGTTGACCTGATCGTTCCGGTCGACGTCTACGTGCCCGGCTGCCCGCCACGGCCCGAGGCGCTGCTGGAAGGCCTGATGCGCATTCAGGACAAAGTGAAGGCGATGAAGGAGATGACGAAGGGCCAGGCGTTCGAGTTGCCGATGCCGGCGCGAACCGGCAGCGTGCAACTGCCCGACGAGATCAACACGCCGGAGAAGGCCAACGCGTTTGCGGCCCTGAACAAAGAACGCGCGAAGCCTGCGAAGGCATAAGCGGGAGGGGCGGGATGACCGCGGCTGAAATCTGCGCGATCCTCGACGAGCGCTTCGCTTCGTCAGTCACCGATCGCAAACTCGATGCGATCGACCCGTGGGTTGCGGTGATGCCTGCATCGCTGCCCGACGTCGCCCGCTTCCTGCGCGATGAGCCGCGGTTGCGGTTCGACCTTCTTAACTGCATCACCGGAGTTGACTACCTGGAAACAGATGTGAAGAAGGTGGTCAAAGCGGGCTTCGAGCCGCATCTGGAACTGGTCTACCACCTGTCGAGTTTTCCGCATCGCCACCGCTTCGTGCTGAAGATCATGCTGCCGCGCTGGAAGGACGACGTCCCCGGCCAGTTGCCCGAGGTGGCCAGCGTGGCCGAAATCTGGAAGACGGCCGACTGGCACGAACGCGAGACGTACGACCTGTGCGGCATCCACTTCATCGGCCACCCCGACCTGCGGCGGATTCTGCTTTCCGAAGATTGGGAAGGGTACCCGCTTCGGAAGGACTACGAGTACCCGCTGGAGTATCATGGTGTCAGGTGCCGGTAACTTGAAAAGTTAAAGACGAGGAACGAGGGACTGTGATGACTACGACCATCCAACAACACATCCGCTTAGATGAGCAGGGCATCGCTTGGATTGACGACACGAATATCAAGGTAATCGAAGTGGCCGAGGAACATCTTGCCTGGGAATTGAGCGCTGAAGAAATTGTCAAGAACCATCCTGGAGTCTACAGTCTCGCCCAAGTGCATGCGGCGTTAGCGCACTACTACGACAACAAGGAAGATTTTGACAGCTTGATCGCGAAGAACTATGCGGAAATCCAGGAGCTTCGTGCCGCTCAAAAGCATTTGCCCGGTATCAAAAAGCTCCACGCTCTTGGACATTTGGCATGAGCCTGAAATTGTACACGGACATGCATGTTCGAGGCCCGGTCGTTCGAGGTTTACGACTCCGGCAGATCGATGTCTTGACGGCACAAGAAGACGGTACGAATCGATGGACCGACGCAGAAATAATGACCCGCGCGTCTCAACTCGGGCGCGTTTTACATAGCTACGATCGTGACATGCTCGTTGAAGCTTCGCTCAGGCAATACAACGGGATTCAATTGGGTGTGACCGGCATCGCTCGGACCATTTACACTTGTATTTCCGAGCACGGAACGACCAAAATTCTGAAATTCATGCGAATCTTGCTTGTGTTCTCACGATTTCGAGCGCTA
>JBBQII010000364.1:0-4954 GCA_038324795.1 Gemmatales bacterium | reverse complement strand
TCGGCCGGATCGATGGCGATACCGCGCGACCAGCTGCCGCTCTTGATCGTCCGCAGCACCTTCCGATCGGGAATGTCGATTTCGCTGACGAGGCCCGGGTAGTCGTGCGTCACGTACGCCTTGCTGCCGTCCCTGGTGACGACGATGCCGTACGGTTCATTCTTCACCGTCAGCTTGTCGACAACCTTGCCCGCGGCCGTATCGACAAAGACAACCTTATCGTCCCCGTGAAGTGTCACCAGCGCCAGCGGGCCGCTGCCGACCCACGAGACGCCTTCCGGATGATGGCCCACGGCAATCTCATGCGTGACCTTGCGGTTGCCGAGGGTGACGATCGTGACCGTGTCGCTGTCGCGGTTGGCGGCAATCAGCAGCTTGCCGTCGGCCGAAACGTCGAGCAGGCTGTTCGACGTGCCCGCCATGGCGATCGACGACGTGAGAACCAGCACCAGCAATGCACGCATGAAGAGACCTCATTGAAGAGCGAGCCGCAACCGTCAGGGAGAGGATACCGCCTCCCCTTCCTGACGGTCGGGGCTCGTTCGCTTATTTCACCAGAAATGGACGCCGAAGCAAGCGACGTTCTTCAATATGCCTCTGACCGATGGTGAGCAGACGCTACGGAGACTTAGGCAGGCAAGCGCGCGAAGTGCACGAAGATTTTCACTCCGGGGACGAGCGTTCAGTGCTCGCCGCTGAGGGGAGAATCACTATAGCAACTGTTAGATTCCCACCTCCTGCCAGGATGGTGTTCCATCGACGGAGATACTTGTTTGACGCCAGCGCCGACCGTGGAAGCCGTTACCAGCTTTCGCGAACTCCACCTCATTCCGCCGCTGATTGATGCCCTCGACCATGCGGGTTATGCAACACCATCCCCCATTCAAGCCCAGCTGATTCCGGTTGCGATGACCGGTGTCGACGTCATCGGCCAGGCGCAGACCGGCACAGGCAAGACCTGCGCCTTCCTGGTGCCGTTCATGAATCGCTGGCGCGGTGGCGATCCGACGCGCCCGCAGGCAATCGTGATGACGCCGACACGCGAACTGGCCGTGCAGGTGGCCGAAGAGGCGGACAAACTCTCGCCCAGCAAGCACTTCCGCACCGTCCCCGTCTATGGCGGGCAGCGCTTCGGCCGGCAGATGGACCTGATGCGGTTAGGCTGCACGTTGATCGTCGGCACGCCCGGGCGCGTCCTCGATCACCTGAGCCGCGGTACGATCTCGCTGGACAATGTGCGTTACGCGGTCCTTGATGAAGCGGACCGGATGCTGGACATCGGCTTCCGCCCGCAGATCGAACGGATCATGCGGCGATTGCCCGCGAAGCGCCAGACACTGCTGATGTCCGCCACGCTGTCCGACTCCGTGCTGAAGCTGACAAAGCGCTATCAGGTCGACCCCACGCTGATCCAGACATCGCCGGAAGTGCTGACGGTCGACAAGATCGAGCAGAAGTACATCACGGTGGATGAGGAGAGGAAGTTCGACCTGCTGGTGAAGGTGCTCGAGCGCGACAAGCCGCGCCAGTGCATCATCTTCGTCGAACGCAAACGCACGGCGGACAAGTTGTACAAGGCCCTGCGGCCGCTCTTCCCCAAGACCGCGGTGACCCATGGCGACCTGCCGCAGCCGAAGCGCGAAAAGGTGATGGCCTACTTCCGGGCGGAGAAAGTTGTCTGCCTGATCGCCACCGATGTGATGAGCCGCGGGATCGACGTCTCGGGCATTTCGCACATCATCAACTACGACCTGCCCAACGACCTCGAAAGCTATGTGCACCGCATCGGCCGCACAGGTCGAATGGGGGCCGATGGCACGGCCATCTCGTTCGTCACGCCCGAGCAGGGCGAACAGTTGACCGGCATCGAGCATTTGATCAACCGCTTGATCGACCAGGATCAGGTGGAAGGATTCGAGTCGTTCACGCCACGCGTGAAGGAAGAGAAAACCCCGCAGGCCAAAGCCTCGCCGGTGTTCGGCAGACAGCGTCGAAACTACTCGAAGCGGCTCTGATAAGGTTGCTGACCGTCAGACTGAAAAAGCCATCCGTCGGAACCGACCATCGCGGAGCACCCGTCTCGCGCGCTCGACAACTTGAGCACGCGAGACGCGCGCTCCACGGTAGTGCCGGCCACAACGAGAGGCATTCCCAACCTGACCGTCATCAACGGTTTTTTTTAACTGAGGACTCTGTCGATGGCGAATATGCTGTTCGAGTTCAAGAAGTTCATCCAGCGCGGCAACGTGATCGACCTGGCGGTCGGCATCATCATCGGGGCCGCGTTCGGCAAGGTGGTTTCGGCCCTGGTTGATTCGGTGCTGATGCCGCCGATCGGCTACGTCATCGGCGGGGTCAACTTCAGTTCGCTGAAGTTCACCATCGGCGACAAAGGGGCGGCCATCGGTTATGGCGCGTTCCTGCAATCGATCATCGACTTCATGATCATCGGATTTTGCGTCTTTCTGATCGTCAAGGCAGTCAACAAGTTCAAGGGGCCGCCCGAAGAACCCGAGAAGGTGACCCCGCCGCAAGAAGCACTCCTGGCGGAAATACGCGATCTTCTGAAGGCCAAAGCGTGAATGTGACCCTATCTCCCCGCTCCGGCGATCGCGCTGTGCTGGCGCTGTTTGTCGTCTTCTTCATCGCCCTTCAATTCGTTCTTCGCGCCCAACCGTTCAGTGATCCCGGCGCACTATGGCACACGCGCGTCGGCGATCAGATCATTGCCGAAGGCTTCATGCACACCGACCCGTTCACCTGGAGCCATGCCGGGCAGTTCTGGGTACCGCAGCAGTGGCTGGGCGAATGTGTGATGTCCATCGCGCACCGCATCGGCGGCTTCGACACGATGCTGACAATGATGAACGCCCTTCTCGCCGGCTTCGCGGCCTGGGTCGGCAAGCGCTTCATTGATGGCGGGCTGCACCCGCTGCCCGCGGGAGCGATCGTCGCACTGGGCATGGCCGTGGCCGGGTTCCACTTCTACCTGCGGCCGCACCTGGCGACCATCGTGCTGATGGGCGTCGTGACGGCCTGGCTTGTCGACTTCGAACGTCGCCGCATCGGCATCCGCCGGATGGCGTGGCTGATCCCGATCTGCATCTTGTGGACCAACCTGCACGGCGGCGTCCTCGGCGGCATTGCCACCATCGCGTTAGCGGTCATCGGCTGGGCGATTCTTCGCGAACGCACTGCCGCGGAGGTTTTCTGGCTGGTGGTCATCATCTTCGTCTGCGCGATCGGCACGCTGGTGAACCCGCTGGGGTTCGACATGCACCGCACTTGGCTGCGCATCCTCGGTAACCCCGCGATGAAGGAGTTCGTCCCCGAGCATTACCCGCTGAGCATCGCCCGCACCGATGGGCAGGCAGTCATCGGCTTCGGAGTGTTCTATCTGTTCATGCTGGCGGGCACATTGCCGCGACGGCCGCGTGTTACGTGGCTGCTGCCGCTGGTCTGGTTGGCACTCAGCTTCATGGGCATCCGCCATGGGCCGCTGTTCGTGGCAGTGGGACTGATCGCCCTTGCGGACATGCTGCCGGAAACACGCTGGTTCCAACTGCTCAAAAAGTACGGCGACACATTCGCGATTCCCGCGACGGCAGTACCGCGCCGGCCCGGGCTGATCGTCTGGCTGCCGGCCCTCGCACTCATCGGCATCGCCGTCTTGTTGCAACGCTCGCAGATCGCGGTCCCCGTGATCGGCTATGACTGGGCGCAGTTCGACATGAAGCTGGTGCCGACGGAACTGATCGAACCATTGCAGGAATATGCGAAAACGAAGCCGGATCGGTTCCCGATCTTCAACGATGCCAACGCCGGTGGCTTTATCGTCTACTTCGCCCCGTCGCTGACCACGTCCATGGACGACCGCTTCGAACTGTACGGCGATGCCGGGCTGCGCGATTACATCGATCTGATGCACGACCACCCGGAACGGATTGAAACGCTACGGAAGAAGGTGGGCTTCGACCGTGCGATCGTCGATACCGATACCGTGATGGACGACTACCTGAAGAAATCAGGCAGATGGAAAGAAGTGCGTCGGGGCAACAAGGCCGTCATGTACGAGTATGTGCGTTAACTTGTCACGATCCCCGACGTTCGCAGAGCCTCACGTCGGGGCTTTGCCTTCTTCCATTCCGCAATCCGCATCAACTGTGAATCGCGTCGTACTGCACCAGCGTGTACGGCCCGAAGATCAGGATCGGCAGCCACGCCGACAGCGCGGGCGAGATGTAGTCGTTCTCGCCGAGGAACTTGCTGACCATGATGACGCCGAAGAAGATCGCGCACATCATCAGGCACAGCCCGGCACTGATGAACATGTGCCGGGCCTGATTGCGCAGAATGATCGACAGGCCCAGCACCACCAGCACCATGCCGACGAACGGGCGGCTGATGCGCCCATGAAACAGAACCGCGATCGGCCCCTGGCGAGGCGAGTCCGAACGATTCAGCATCTCGTACAACTGCCAGCTTGAGTTGAAGACGTTCCACTTCGACTGCTTCGTCACCGTGTCGAACGAGACGTCCTTCGTCTTCAGAAAGTAGCTGCCCGGTTCGAGGGCGATGAGCATGTCCGGGCGATAGTCCTTGTCGATCTCGGCGGGCGTGGTGCGGGTGAGCATCCAGCCGCCGCTCAATTCGCCGGTGCCGGGCGGGATATAAACGGCCGTCTCGGCGGTCAGGTGAATCATGTTGCTGGTCTGCGTTTCGGGTGTTGTGGCGTAGAAGCGCTTCACCAGGTTCTCCTTGCGGACAGCCTGACTGCCTTCGATATGCACGCCATTGGCATCGAATGCCCCCTGCACCCAGACTTCCTTCTCCTGATCGAGATCATCGCGGTCGAGCACAAGTTGATCGATGATGTTCGGAATCACCAATTCCTGAATGGCCACCCCGAAGCCGAGCACCATCGACGCCGCGAGCAGGATCGGCCGCAGGATCC
>JBBQII010000363.1:0-4970 GCA_038324795.1 Gemmatales bacterium | reverse complement strand
GAAGCGAATACCCGAACGACGCACGGCGTGGCAAGATCGATTTTCGCGCTCCCCTATTTCAGCAGGGCTGACAGTTCGCGCCGCAGGACACGACATTCCAGGCGGTGGCTCCATTCCGGCAGGGCCGGCCCGGCGGCGGGTTGCCAGTCGACCGGTTCGTCGAGCAGGCGGCAGGCACCTGCAAACAGTTTGGGGGCACTGTCAATCTGCCCGAGATCTCGGGCGCACCAGGCAAGAAGCATACCCACCGTCGGCGACCAGGTGCGAACCGGCTCCGGCAGTTTGCCCAGAACGAGCTCGGCATCGCCGGGTTTCCCGGCGCGCAACAGCAGCATCGCATGCGCGATCTTGCAGTCCCGGTCGATCTCTGCATTCTTCGATTGAAGTGCGGCAGCGGCCTTGAGCAGTTCCGGCAGTTTGTCGGCCGGCAACTGATTGGTCAGCGCCAGCGTGCGCAGGTAACGGGCCTTCAGACTGATTGAATTGGTCCGCCCGAAGGTGCTGTCGTAAATCGCCAGTGTTTTCGCCCGTTCGTCGGTGTTGCCCAGCAATGTGTGAACCAGCAGCAGGTAACGCAAGCCATCTTCAAAGTGACGCGTCTGGCCCTTGTCGTCAAATCGGCTGGCTTCGTCGAGCAGCGGCACGGCATCGGCCGCGCGATCGAGTTCCACGAGAGCGATCGCCAGTTCCTCTTTACGGCGGGCGAGTTGGCCGGTGGCATAGTCTTTCAGGTTCCGTGCAAGGCCCATGCTTCGGCGGAATGCTTTCTCGGCAGCGGCAGCGTTGCCCAGACGAAGCTGATAGGCGCCCAGGTCGACCATCAGGTCGATCTCGTCCGCTTCGGTATTGAATGTATCCGTGCCCCGACCGCGCTCGAAGGACTGCTCGAGGAACAGAACCGCATCGGCGAAGCGGCGCAGCCGGCCCAGGGCCAGCCCCTGATTCCATTCCACCTGCGCGACATCGCCCCGGTGCGACGCCTTCACACTGTTGAAGATCGTCAATGACGCTTTGTGGAACGCATGTGCCTTGTCGTAGTATCCGCCGCGGTACAGTGCGACGCCCATCATGTTGGTCAAGTGGCCCTTGTCGTTCACCGAGCCATGAGCCGTCGGCAACAGGCTCAATGCTTCGTCGGCCATGCGCAAGCCGCGGGGATGATCGACACCATGCAGCAGCAACAGCCGGCCGGTCTCGCAGAGCAGGCGAAACCGGAAGCGGTTCCGGCTGCCCAATCGTTTCTCGTTTTCGGTCAGCGTCTCCTCGAACAGCTTGATGGCATCAAGGTGCTTTTTGCGCTTCACCATCAACTCGCTGGCGGAATGGACGGCAACGACCGCGCGCGGGTGCGACAGGCCACAGGTCATGCGGATGTTCTGGATGCATTCTTCGAACATCGACTCCGCCTCGTCGAGCTTGTTCTGCGCGACGAGGGTGGTCGCAAGTTCGTGTTGAATCAATGTGTAGTAGAGGTGATATTTGCCTGCGAGCTTCTTTGCCGCCGTCAGACATTCAGCGAACGACTTCTCCGCCTTCGAGTGAAAACCCAGTGACCTGAATACCATTGCCTGTTGAAACAGGTTGAACGCACTGAGGTCGGTTTTGCCTTCGCTGCCGCCCAAGTGACGAAAGACTTCGGTGATCAGCGGCAGCGCCTTGATGTACTCCTGGCGTTCGAGATAGACCGCCGCCAGGGTGATCTGCGCCACAGTCAGGTCGGGATGGCCGGGCGGCAGTCGCCGACTTCGAATGGCAACCACGCCCAGAGCCAGCGCCTCTGCCCGCGGATCGCTGATGATCGAATAGGTCCAGGCCAGGTGCTGCCGGGTGTCGACAATGGCCGGGTCGTCCTCAGGCAACAGGCGCTGCTGGATGCGCAAGACATCGGTGTACATCGACTCCGCAAGGTCGATGTTGCCACTTTCGAGTGTCAGCCAAGCCAGATGGAACAGCGACTGTGCATACTCGATATGATCTTCACCGAGCAACTGTTTCGTGGTCGACACCGATTGCGTGAGAAGAGGCTTGGCCAGATCGTACTGACCCATGCTGCGATAGACGTCGCCGATGGTTCGCTGCAGTGTCGCTTTCACCAGCGGTTGGTCGCCGAGGTCGCGTTCGAGCTGCTTGTTGCCGCGGTCGAGCAATTCCTTCGCGGTCAGGTTCTGCCCCAGCTCACCGCTGGCCCGAAATGCGATTCCGCCGAACGAGCTATGGTCTGCCGTCTTGAAGATGTTCTGCAGAAACTCGAGCGAGCGCTGCGCCCGCGCCGCCTCGTCGCGGGCGATGCGTTCCTGCTGGTCGGCCTGCAGGCGCGCCCGTTTCTCTTCCTCGGCAAGACGCAGGTTTTCGTGCGACGTGATCTCCTGCTCGCGCCGCGCCTGTTCGGCCTCGCGCCGGGCCTGCGCCTCGGCCCGCTGCCGATCGAGCGCCTTCTGCCATTGCGTCGAGATGAGAATGAAACTGACGACGATCAGTGCCGCGATGCCGCCGAGCAGGCTGGCGACCGCGGGATTCCGCCGGCACCAGCGCCAGCCCTGTTCCGGCACGCTGATCGGTCGGGCGATGATCGCCCGACCGTCGAGAAACCGCCGAAGGTCCTCTTTCAGCTCGGTCGACGTGGCATAGCGCTTGCCGATCTCCTTCTGCAGGCACTTCATGCAGATGGTTTCAAGATCGCGCGGGATGCCCGGCTCGATCCGGCGCGGAGCCAGCGGTTCGCGTGTGCGCACCTGCTGGATGGTGTCGATGGCGGTCGCGCCGCGGAACGGCGGTCTGCCGGTCAACAGTTCGTAAAGGATCGCACCCAGCGCGTAGATGTCCGTCGAGGGGCCCACCGTGCGCGAGTCGCCCCGAGCCTGTTCCGGCGACATGTACGAAGGCGTGCCGACGATGACGGCCGCACGCGTCTGGTGGCCGGCCTGCTCCGACTGCTTCGCCAGGCCGAAGTCGGCCACCTTGGCTTCGCCTTCAGGCGTGATCAGAACATTCTCCGGTTTCAGGTCGCGGTGGATCACGCCGTGCTGATGGGCGACTTCCATTCCCTCGGCAAGTTGCCGCAGCAGATTGGCTGCCTGACTGACCGGCATCGGGCCCGACTTGATCCGTTTCGCCAGTGAGCCGCCTTCCATGTACTCGAGCGTAAAGTAGGGCAATTCCCGATAAGTACCGAACTCGTACAGCTGCACGATGTGCGCGTGACGCAATCTCGCGACGGCCGACGCCTCCAACTGGAACCGCGACAGGTCCTCGTCCGAGGCATTCTCTCCCGAAAGGATCATCTTCAAGGCGACGATGCGGTTGATCGAGATTTGCCGGGCCTTGTAGACCACGCCCATGCCGCCGCGACCCAACTCCTCAATGATCTCGTAACCGGGCGGCGCCGCGGATGCCAGCCGTGTCCCCCGGCTGCGCGAGCGCGCGGCCTCCTGCTCGCTTGCATCCTGATGGAGGGTTCCCTTCTGATCGTTCGGGCTGGAATCGACTTCAGGCCGGGGTGTCGCCGCGGACTTCGGCAAGTTTGGCCTGGTCTCGTGCACGGCAAGCGGTTCATCGACGAGCGTGAAGTTGCGAGGAGCTGGTGAGTCCATCAGGGGCGACCTGTTGAAGGAATGATACCGATCGTTCAAATTGTAACTTGAGTCGCAGTAACTTCAAGAAGATTCACAGCCGCTGTGCGTCCCCCGTCTGCGGCAATTCTTCGAGGGACTTCAGGTTGAACAGCTCCAGGAACCGTGGCGTGGTACTGTAACTGACTTCGCGCTTCTTCGCATCGGCCCTCTGCGAGATCGAGATCAACCCGAGACGGATCAACTGGCGCAGGATCGCACCCGACTCCATACCCCGGACCGAGTCGACCTCCGCCTTGGCTACCGGTTGACGGTAGGTCACCAGCGACAACACGTCGAGCGCCTGCTGCGTCAGCCTCGCTTCGCGCGGACCGCCGTACAGCCGTTCCTTCAACCCCGCAAAGCGCGGCCGCAGTGTCAGCGTGCAGCCCTGTTCGGTCGTGGTGACGGTGTACGGCCGATTCTGCAACCGGTAGACGCGATTGAGCGTCTCGATGGTGGAACGGAATTGCTCTTCGTCGAACCCGCGGATGCTGTCGTTCGCCCTGGCAGCGCTCAACGGCGGGCCGCCGATGAACAGCATCGCTTCGATGATCTGCAACGGGGCAGGCGGGACTTCTTCGTTCACCGCCTCGGCGATCGGCACTTCTTCCGCAACGACCGGAACGTCCTCGATCGGCTCCTCAATCGGGACTACGGGCGCGTCGGCATCGAGTTCCCAGTCGCGGCTGCCGAGTTGCGCGGCCAGCGCTTCGCCCAGTTGCTGCGGTGTCGCTTCTTCCGGATCGATCATGGCTGCGGGAACGAATGGGGAAGGTAGAAAATGCCCGTGACGAACGTGCCGATCCACAGGGCGCTGAAGACAATCGCCAGAAGCACATGCCAGCTGCGGTGCGTCAGACCGCTGAACAGCATGAATGGCAGCACGATCGCGGCCGGGATCGCGAAACTGAGATGGATCAAAAGCATCTCGCGCTGATCCGGTGTGAACTGCGACGTGAACGCGGGATTCACGAAGCGGATGATCAGTTCCAGCCCCAGCACGGCTGTCATCGTCAGAATGAAAAAGACAATGTTCAGCCGACCGTGCAACCGCTTCCTGCCCAGCGCCAGCGCGATCAACGATGCGACGAGGATAACGGTGACCGCCGCGACAGCGATCTTGAGGACAGGGATGATGATGCCCGGCGTGAACAAATCGGGAACTCCAATACCAAAAGCCGCTCGCGGCGTCGCCATGCAACACGAACATGGCAAACATGGCGACGCCGCAAGCGGCGGAAATCATTCCCTACCGTCTTCGACTTCCACCTGCGCTGCCTGCAGCACTTCGCCGGTGGCGTCGTCCTGGATGAAGGCCACCACACGCAGGTTCTTCAGGGCCAGCGGGCGGTCGGCGTT
>JBBQII010000362.1:0-4973 GCA_038324795.1 Gemmatales bacterium | reverse complement strand
AGCCACGATTGAAGCCCTTCGGCAGCTTCGCACGAATGAACTGAATCCGCTTCGGCGGAAGTTTGCCGAGGCGAAGCGCGATGGCTCTTCCGCGGCGCTGACTGCCGCGCAAACGCATATGCGCGATACCGTCGATCAATTGCAGAATATGATCGACCGGCTTCGCGCCGACAACGGTGTGGCCGAGACACGGGCCGAGACTCGCGCGATTCTGAATGAACTTCGCCGTCAGCAGAATCGATTGGCGCAGTTACAGCAATCACTGCCGGGTGACGCCGCGGGACAGAAGCCGGAGCAATTGACCGAAGCCCAACGAGCGCAAGCCGAACGGTTGGCTGCTGAACTCGATCTGATCCGCGAGCGTCAGCGTGGGTTGCTCGACGGGTTGGAAACACAGGCCGCTCAGTCGACGGGACCCGACCAGACGACCGTGAAAGAAGCTCTCAGCCAGATCGACCGGAGCGGGCTGGGTGTACAGGCGAACGCCGCCCCCGACCACGTTCGCAATAATCGACTCAGCGAAGCGAAGAACTCGCTGGCAGAAGGCATCAGGCAGCTGGAGCAATTGCTGGCCGCGCTGGGCGACAAGCCGAAGGCGGACGACCTTGATCGCCTTTCCAAGGCATCGAAGGCAGTGGCAAAGCAAATCGATCGACTGATCGATCGACAGGAAAAACTGCAGGATCGCATACAGGCCGCCCGCAACATTGCCGACTCGGAACGCCGAGCAACTGAGTTGCGGAAGCTTGCTGCCGAACAGCGGCAGATCATCGAAGAAACCGAGGCATTGCGGCGACGCAACGGCGGGACCGGCATGGCCGACCTTCGCGATGCGGCACGCGCGATGGAGGAGAACGCCAGAGCCCTCGAACGTGGCGAATCACCATCAGGTGATAAGGCGTTGGATCAGTTGGATGAAAGCCGCGAAGCAATCGAACAGAATCAACAGCGAGCGGAAGAAGAACTGGAACGCCTGCGGCGGACAGATCTGGCGGACTTGCTGCAATCGCTGCGTGATCGGCAATTTGCCGCGCGAGAAGAGAATGTCCGGTTGCACGAACGGGTCGCGGCACGGGGCCGCTGGGACGTCGCGGCCGGACGCGGCACCCTGCCCGGGCTGATTGAAACACAATTGGCCATCACCCGCGAAGCGAAACAACTGTCGGACACGCGATTCGTGAAGGAGCCGGTATTCGCCGGAGTTGCCCGCTCCGCCGTCGTCGCGATGACCGAGGCCGGCGAACGGTTGCAGCAGCACAAGGAAGATGTGCTCGATCAACTTGATGGCCTGGTCGGCTTCGATGCGAAGATGGAAGAGACGCGGCATCAGGCGATCATCGGCTCGCTGGATCGCGCGCTGTATCGGCTCGATCGCGTGATTGCCGCGTTAAAGGCCGCCCCCGCAAAGGCACCGAAGGCCGAGCCGAAGAAGGCTGCAGGGCCGAAATCCGACATGACAGAGCGTGCCGACACATCGCTGCCGGCCGCGCAACTGCGGTTGCTGCATCGCTGGCAGACCGATCTGACGGAGCGCACGGATCGCTTTCATCGCGACCACCCCGACCGGGAAGCATGGGGGCAGGCAGATCGCCGTGTGATCCAGCTTCTTGCCGGCGAGCAGGCGGAGGTTGCCGAGTTGATGAACAAGCTGGTCGAATCGATGAAAGAGGAACGCCCATGATCTTCCCGATGATCGGCATCACGCTTGCCGCCAGTGTCTTGCTGCAACCTCCCGACACCGCTGCCGATCCGCGGGCGCTGGCCGAACGCATTGTCGAAGATGCGCGCAAGGCGGGCAGCCGACTCAGCGATGCCGACTCCGGCGAGCAGACCCGCCGACTGCAGCGTGACGTGACGGACAATCTGAACAAACTGCTGAAGATGCAGAACCCGCCGCCCCCGGATTCGGGGAAGTCTCCCCCCACTCCCGGCGGCAGTGCTGCATCGCAACGCAAAGAACGCCGGGAACGGGCGCAGGCCGAGCGGAACGCTTCGAGCAATCGCGAGTTGCCGATGCCGTTGATGAACGAGCCCGCCTCGCAAGCCCCGAAGAACGATTCACCCAAGGCACTGTTGCCGCAGCTTCCGGACGTGTACAAGAACACCTGGGGACATCTGCCCGAGAAAACCCGGCAGGAGTTGGACCAGTACTTCCGCGAGCAGTTCATGCCGCGGTACAGTGACCTGCTGAAGCAGTATTATTCCTCGCTGGCCGAAACGGGCGGGAAGCAGAAGTGATGAACGAACGCACCAACCGGCGGCAGTTTCTGATAGCGGCAGCCGGAACCGGTGTTCTGTCGCTGGCCGGCACGGCACAGCATGCCGATGTCGGCGGTGAACATGAGGTCGCCGACCTGATTACCCCTGATGCACAGAAGGCGATCGACGACGGTTTGAAGTTTCTCGCACGCACACAGAACCGTAACCCGGAAGGCTCATTCGGCGAGCGCGATGAGTTTCGCGGCAACGTGGCCGTGACCAGCCTGGCGGGGTTGGCGTTCATGTCGGCCGGACATCATCCCGGTCGGGGCGAGTACGGCGATGGCGTGCTTCGTGCCGTGGAATATGTTCTGAAGCGGGAACGGGCCAACCCGGCCGGTTTTCTGCATCACGAGTTCAGCAATCGCCAGGCGGGCATGTACGATCACGGCTTCGGCACGCTGTTCCTTGCCGAAGTGTACGGCACCGTGGCCGACAGAGACCTGTCGCGCCGACTGCGCGGCACCATCGAACGCGCGATCCGCCTGATTGAAACAACGCAGAACCGCGAGGGTGGCTGGCGCTACGACCCGACACCCCAAAGCGCGGACATCTCGGTGACGATCTGCCAGATCATGGCGCTGCGGGCCGCGCGGAATGCGGGGTTCAGCGTCAATAAACAGACCGTCGACCAGTGTTTGAAGTACGTTCGCTCATGCCAGAATGCGGATGGGGGATACGCCTATTATGCCGGCCAGGGCGGCTCGGCTTTCGCACGGTCGGCTGCGGGGTTGGTCGCGCTGTATTCGGCAGGGGTATACGAAGGCCGGGAGGTTGAACGGACGCTGCGTTACCTCATGCAGTTCAAGCCGAACCTGCCGCTGGCTCGCCGTGAAGTGCCTGAAATGCACTGGTACTATGGCCAGTACTACGCAGCCCAGGCGATGTGGACTGCCGCACTACGCACGCCAAGGTATTGGAACGACTGGTTCCCAGTTCTGCGGGATGAATTGTTGCTGCGACTCCGCGGGCAGCGTGACGCGGGTTGGAACGACCCGGCCATGGGGCGACACTACGCCACCGCCATGGCCCTGATCATGCTGCAGATTCCGAACGGCTACCTGCCGATACTGCAGAAGTGACGATTCAGCTCTTGTAGAGCGCGTTGAAGACTTTCTTAACGTTGATGGCGCCCATCTTGTCTTCCCAGCCGCGGACGATGCCGACGAACTGGAGGATCGGATCTTCTTTCACGGTCGACTTGACCGGTTCGTTCACTGCGCCTTCAACGGCCATCTTCGGCTTGCGGCCGGGCTTCTTTTTCTTCTTGCCGCTCTTAACCCTGTTGTTTTCGAGGCTGCGATATTGCGAGATCTGATTCTTTTCCATGAAGATCCCGAAGTTGTCCTGAATGTGCTGCTGCACATTGTCCAGGTCAGCGTCGGCCCCGAGCTTCGTGGCGGCGTCGCGGTAGCAGGATGCTTTGCTCGGGGTCTTTCCATCGTTCGGCTTGCGCGGCATGATTGACTCGCTGTGGAGAGGTTGATTGTGATATTGCCTGAATGATCAGGATAGTTGTAATGTCCCCATCGGCAACGATAATACTGCAATATCACGACACCTGTCGATTGATTGTCTGCCATCGCAAATACAATAGTTCTCTACCGGACCGTTTGCCGAGGTGCTGAATTGAATCTCGCAATCATCGTTCTGCCACTTGTTGCCGCGGCACAGCCTTCGTTCGAAGTTGAGACCTCGACGGGCAAGGTTGAACTGGGCCGCGTCGTTCAATTCAGTACGGATGGAAAGCTCTTGTTGGACGGTGATCGGGTGATTGGGGACTCAATCGTCTTGTTGAGGCGGGTGAGTACGGCGAATCCGGGCTTTCCCGCTTGCCCCCGCCTCGAACTGCACAACGGTGACTGTCTGGCCGGCGAGATTCATCGCCTGGCGGACGCAATCCTGCTCGTTCGGCCTCGCAGCTTCCGGGTCGACGGCGAAGCCCAGTTGCTGCGACTTCCGTTGTCCGCCGTATCGCGATACTGGCAGAACGATCCCGATGGAATGACCCGCGACGTGCGACGGACGGTTGCATCAAAAGAACGTCCGCGGGATCTGGCTGTCCTCGACAATGGCGACATCGTTGCGGGCACACTGCTTGAATGGAGTGGAACGAATCATTCGCTCGTCATGCAATCCGGCAATGATCAACGATCAATCAAGCAACCACAACTCGCCGCCCTTGCCTTCTCGACCGCGACTTCCCGTGTTCGCAAACCGGCGGGAACGGTTTACCGCCTGACATTAACTGACGGCAGCCGTTGGACGCTGTCAGGCATTGACTGGAAGGACCAGCGTATTCGGGGGACTGACCTGTTCCGAAACTCAATCGTGATCGAGGCCGAACAACTCGTTTTCCTGGATGTGATCAACGGCAAAGCACAGTCGCTGCTTGATGTTAAACCTGCGCAGGTCGTCGACGATTCCATCGAAATGCATGCAACATCGGCATCGTTTCGACCGGTAACAGGATTGCAACCGCTGCAGCTGAAGACGGGAATGGGCATCTCCCACTACGACGACGGCATCACCACCATGGGTGAAGCTCGCATCGACTATGCACTTGAACCGGATGCGAGCCGCTTCGAGTGCACCGTCGGCCTTGACCCGGTCCGCGGTGCCCGCGGCCACGTCAGACTCGCCGTGCTGCTCGACGGAAAGCCATTGCCGATCGATCGCCCGACCATGACGCTGGCTGATGGCGTGAAGCACCT
>JBBQII010000361.1:0-4977 GCA_038324795.1 Gemmatales bacterium | reverse complement strand
GCCTGGGCGCGGGTCTCCATGTCGGGCACCTGCTTGAACAGGTTCTCCGCCTGGGTGGCGAGCGCCTGCTTCAGGTCGGCGACTTCCTGTTTCGCCTGCACGGTCCGGGCATCCGCTTCCTGCTGCTTCTGCTGCCACGCGGCCTGGGCTTCGTCGAACAGCCGGCGCTGCTCGGCCATGGCCGTCCCGGCCTCGGCCAGCTTCTGCTGCTGAACGCGGATCTCCTCATCGCGGCGGGTCATCTCGTCCGATTGAAGAATCGCCTGTTCGAGGTGGCCGCTTGCCTGATCCTTCATCGCGGCCAGTTCGGCCCGCTGCGTTTCCAGTTCGGTGTGGCGGGCATCCAGTTCCTGGCCGCGGGTGATCAGTTCCTCGGCCCGGCGGCGCAACTGCTCCTGCAGCGATTCGCGTGTGCCTTCCGTCAGGAAGAAGCTCTCTTCGCGCTGCTTGAGCGCCTGCCGGTCTTCATCGAGCCGATGCTGCTGGGCCACCAGTTGTTCCGCGCGGGCGTGCAGTTCCGCTTCGTATTCGTTGAGCTTCGCCGTCCGCTCGGTCAGTTCGGCGGTCGCCTGCACCAGGCGTTCATCTTCCGTGCGCAGGTTCTGCTGCAGGTCGCGCATGCGCTGCACGGCCTGCTGCAGCATTTCGGAACGTTCGCGGAAGACCTTTTCGGTCTCGACCTGGCCCTGCTGCTGGCCGGCCAGTTCTTCGCGCAGGCGCTCGGCATCGAGCAGTGCTTCCTTCGACTGGTTCGCATGCTCGTCGAGCCGAGCCCGTTCCTCGGCGATCTTCGCCGCTTCCTGCCGCTGCTCTTCGCGCGTGTGTTCGAGGCGGGTCCGCAGCGTGGCCAGCATCACCTGCTGGCCTTCGATCTGCGCGAGCCGTTCGTTCAGCTTCTGTTCGCGCTGGTCGAGATCGTCGCGCAGGGCACCCAGACGCATCTCTTCCGCACGCAATGCTTCTTCCCGCGCGTCGATCTGCACCACCTGGTCTTCGAGATCCGCGCCGTCACGCTGGAAGTGCTCGAGCCGTAGATCGACGGCCGTGGCGCGTTTCCCCAACTGCTGTTCGCGCTCGTCGAGCGTCACCTGCCAGCGGTCGAGGCGGATCAGGTCCTGCTCGTACTGGGCCTTCCCCTGAGCCGCCAGTTCGCGGTCGGCTTCGAGCTGTTCGAGCAGCCGTGTGTACTCGGCCTCTTTCTCGCCCAGTTCGTGCTGCTTCGCGATCAGCGGTTCGGCATCCACACGCTGGTCGAGGACCAGGGCTTCCGAATCGCGCTGCAGTTGCTGCGCTTCGAACTCGAGTTCTTCCTGCTTGCGCGCCAGTGTCTCGGCCAGCGTCAGCAGTTCCCTGCGGCGCGGCTCGTAGTGGGCGAGTTCTTCATCCAGCGAATGCTTCTTCTCACGCAGTTGCACCGCAGCTTCGCGCAGGCTCAGTTGGAAACGGTCGAGTTCCCCGGTCCGCTGCTTCAGGCGCGCGGCCACGTCGGCTTCCATCTGTTCGCGAAGGTGGGTCAGCCCGCTGGCCCCCTTGTTGTGCCATTGGCGAAGCTCTTCTTCCGCGCGTTCGCGCTGGGCCTTCATCTCATCGTCGAACGCCTGTCGGCGGGCGTTCAACTCCGCTTCGAGGTTCGCTTCGCGCTGCCGGGTCGACTCCAACGACTCGCGCACGCTTTGCTGCGCCTGGGCCAACTGTTCGCGCTTCTCGGTGAAGCGTTCGTTCAACTCGCGGCGGGTCTGCAGTGTCTCTTCGCGCAGGGCGATCAGGTCATCGCGCTGGCCGTTCAGTTCGGCGGCCCGGCGTTCCAGTTCCTGTTCGCGCAGGCTTAGTCGCTGCTCATGGGCAGCCAGGTCGTTGGCGTTGCGGTCGAAGCTGCTGGCCGACTGTTTGGCATCCTGCATCTCGCGCTGAATCTCATCGCGACGGCGGTGCCACTGCAACCGCTCGGCTTCGAGTTCGCGTGCCTGCTCATCGAGTTGCCGGCGGCGATCATCCACATCGTTGACGGGCTTCTCCGGCATGAAAAGGATCAGTGGGTCCGCGGCCGGCGGTGCGCTGAAGCTGTACTCGATGGCGACCTGGATGTCGGTGTTGCCGATCGAGATGCAGTCGCCGTGAACGAGCGTGCTGGCGGTCGATTGCCCGATCGGCTGGCCGTTGACAAGAACCGGCAGCGTCGGGGCGAGTTTGCGCAGGCGCACACCGTCGGCCTGGCGCGCGATGAGGCAGACGACAGGCGGCAGGTTGGTGCCCGGCAGGCGCAGGTCGCACCCGGGCACAGAGCCGATGAGGAACTCTTCGCCGTTGACGTCAAAGACGACAGGCTTGGCCGGGCCGCTGCGCACTTCGACGCGCACGACCGGTAGCCCGGCAGACTGCTGCGGAAACTGCATTGATGTGGCCATATCCATGCCGTGTGTCGGGGTATCCATGCCACCGCCGGAGCGCGCACGTGGGTGCGCAACGCTCCGGACAGGGATTGGACCGCAAACGGAAGAAGTTGGCAAGAGCGGTATTTTTTGAAGGGGGCAGGGCGTGGTAAGCTGCTCGCAGTATCGAGTACCATTGGAGTTCCCCATGCTGCGCATCATCCTCGTGCTGCTTCTCGCCGCCCCGTTGCACGCGGCCCCGTTACCAGGCACCGAACCGCTGACGGAGGAGACCGACTTCGCGAAGAAGATGGTTGACGGGATACATGCGTACCTGGACCGGGCGACGAAGGAGGCGGGCGAAACACGGCGGAAGCATTGGAAGCCTGACTATTCCTCTGCGGAGGCGTATGCGAAGTCTGTCGAACCGAACAGGCAGCGGTTGCGCGAGATGCTGGGCGTGGTCGAAGAACGGGTGAAGTTCACGGACATCGAGTACATCAGCGGTCCGAGAACACCGGCACTGGTGGCCGAGACCGATCGCTACAAGGTCTATGCGGTAAGCTGGCCCGTGTTGCCTGGTGTCGATGGCGAAGGGCTGCTGCTGGAACCGGTGGGCAAAGTCGTCGGCCAGGTGATCGCCATCGGCGATGCCGACCATCTGCCCGAACAACTGGTGGGCCTGCTGCCGGGCATTCACGCGGAAAGCCAGATCGCCCGTCGGCTGGCGGAGAACGGCTGTCGCGTTGTGGTGCCGGTGCTCATCGATCGCCGAACGGACTATTCGCGCAATCCCGCGCTGAACCGCGTCACCAACATTCCGCATCGAGAGTTCATTCACCGGATGGCGTACCAGATGGGTCGACATCTGATCGGCTATGAACTGCAGAAGATATTCGCACTCGTCGATTGGTTCGCGGCACATCCGAAGGCACCGCCGATCGGCATCGTCGGCTATGGCGAAGGCGGCATGCTGGCCTACTACGCGGGGGCAATCGACACGCGCATTGCCATCACTGTGGCGAGTGGCCATGTCGGCCTGCGCGAACAGATATGGCAGCAGCCGATCGACCGCAATGTTTGCGAACTGACGGCGTTCGCATCCGATGCGGATCTGATCGCCCTGCACACGCCGCGAGCGCTGGTCATCGAACATTCAGCAATGAGCATCAAACTCGAGCCAGCAGCCGATGCGAAGGGCAACAAGGCCGCGTCGGGCAGCCTGACGATGGAGTTGATCGATCTGCCACGCTCATCGCAAACAATTGGCGAGTTCATGAAATTGGTCCCGGCTAAGGACAAGTTCCCGCGTCGGACGATCCGTATGATCGGCGGCCGTATTCTGTCCGGTGGGCCGGACAAGCCGACCGAGACGACGACGTTCTTCATCAAAGAGTTAGCAGAGTCTCTGCTGGAAGAGTTCACGGGCAACGCCAAACTCGGCAACGATGGCAAAGCACCCGAACATCTGCGGAGAGACTTCAAGCCGGAGCCACGCCAGCGTCGCCAGTTCGATCAACTCGTTGCCCATGTGCAGAAGCTCTGGCGCGACAGTGAGCCGGTCCGGGCGAAGCGGTTCGCGGCCTGCGATTACTCGTCGCCGGAGAAGTACGAGGCATCGACCGAAAAGTTGCGTGAGTTCTTCCATGAGGAGGTCATCGGCAAGCTGCCTGATCCGACGCTGCCGATGAAGCCACGCAGTCGGGAGATCTACGACACGCCGACGTTCAAAGGGTATGAAGTCACGCTCGACGTCTATCCCGACGTGTTCTGCTACGGCATCCTGCTGATGCCCAAGGACATCAAGAAGGGCGAGAAACGGCCCGTCGTCGTCTGTCAGCACGGGCTGTCGGGCCGACCGACGAAGGTGGTCGATCCGGAGGATACGACGAAGCCGTACCATGCATTCGGGGCGGAGCTGGCATCCATGGGCTACATCGTGTTCGCGCCGCAGAATCCTTATATCTTTGAAGATCATTTCCGCATGATCAACCGCAAGGCCAACCCGTTGAAGCTGTCGATGTTCTCGTTCATCGTCCGCCAGCATGAGCGGATTCTCGACTGGCTGGAAACGCTGCCCGAAGTGGATGGCAAACGCATGGCCTTCTATGGCCTCAGCTATGGCGGCAAGACGGCCATGCGCGTGCCGGCAGTGTTGAAGAAATACTGCCTGTCGATCTGCTCCGGCGACTTCAATGAGTGGATCGGCAAGATGATCTCGATGAACCTCGACCGCGGCTACATGTGGACGCGCGAATGGGAGATGTATGAATGGAACATGGGCCACACGATGAGCTACGCGGAGATGGCCGCGCTGATCGCCCCGCGCCCGTTCATGGTCGAACGCGGCCACGACGACGGCGTCGGCACCGATGAGATGGTCGCCTACGAGTACGCTAAAGTGCGCTACTTATATGCCAACCGCATCGGCATCCCCGACCGTACCGCGATTGAGTTCTTCAAAGGAGGCCATGAGATCAACGCCAAGGGAACGTACGCGTTTCTGAAACAGCATCTGCAGTTTCCAAAGTGAAACGAGACGCAACCGAAGAAGAACTGACCACGGATTTCACGGACGGCACGGATAAGGACAGGATGAACGCGATGC
>JBBQII010000360.1:0-4984 GCA_038324795.1 Gemmatales bacterium | reverse complement strand
GTTCACGACACTCGTCCGGGAGAAACGCAAGGGGGTCACCAAAGAAGTCAAACGGGGCGAAGGAAACATCTCGCCGTATGTCGGCGTGCCCGGTGCCGAGTAGCTGCACAAGAGAGAACTCCGGGTTCATGAGTGCGGTACGATCTGTGTTCAGGTTCCTGCAGGATAAATCGGGCAAGCAGCAGCAGCTCGATGCCGAACGAAGCGCTGGACTTGCCCGGGCCGGCGGTTCGGCTTCGCGCGATCGCCGATCGCTGCGGCGGGCTTGGCACGAAGACATTCGGCGGAGGAGACACGGTCGCCAATTCGAACTCTTCCGGTTTTGGACGATTACGAGCTACGAATAAATGCCGATGGCGGATGCTCAATCGCCGGCGAGGTTTTCCAGTTTAAGACGATTGCCGGCAGTCGTACCTACTATCTTGAGGTTGGTAAGTTTTCCGCCCATTACGCGCCCGGGGATGCGGATGCATTCCGGTCGCACTGGAAAGTTTGCTTGCTGTTCATCGACTCCTGCGAGCACGATCAGGAGAACAAAGTCACCGTCGTTCCAAGAGCAATGGAAAGCCAGCACTGGCAGCGAATTGGTGTGGATGTCGCAAACGGCGTGCTCCCAAAGTACAATTCTTCGCCTCCAGACGCTATCGTACGCAGTTTGATCGCGGCAGGTCTTTGTGCTCGGCCAGCGTGGGTGCAGGTCTATCACGGAACACTCGTAACGGTACTTGATGGCTACGGTAGCATTGCGTTTGACGATGACGATTAACGAAAGCCGCCAAACAAGCGTTGCAAAGCCCGGGCCGGCAGTTCAGCTTCGCGCGATTCTCAGTCGTTGCCGCCGGCTCGGCAAGTAAACGCAGGTGTTCGGCGGCGGAGGGCGTCGGCAATGCGGCAGTGCGTGAAGTGCTCCGGGAAGCTCGAAGACTCTTTCGACCTCTGCTGGAACTGTGGCACGTCCCGCGACGGCACCGAGGACCCGTCCTTCCGCAAGGCCGACGACATGCCACCGGAACCGGACACTGACCTGGTCGCCGCCGACGGCCGTCGGATGAATCCGCGAACCGAGAAGTCCCTACTGAGTTGCACGCGGTGCGACCGCAAGCTGGACTACGTCGGCACGAAGTCGTTCCACGAAGGGACTCGGTGGGGCGTCCTGGGCGACTTGGGGGAGTTGTTCGTCAACAAGGAGCGGTTCGACGTGTACTGCTGTCCGAAGTGCGGGCGGGTCGAGTTCTTCGTGGACGGCATCGGTGAAGAGTTCCGGACCCACTGATGGCCGAAGGAGGCCGCTCCAGGAAGTTCCTCTCCGTTTGACGAACCGCTGAAGTGACGCTGCTTTGCGTCGGCGCGCACCGTCTCCGGTCGGCGTTGGTTGCCATGAGTGCGATCACTTGTCGCTTTGGCGTGGGCGTTTCCTACTCCGAGTGTGAAGCGATTGGTTGATGGGGAAGGCAACGTCTACGTCGCCACGCCCACGGATTGGGTAGATTCGTTCGGGAACACCGGTAGAGGTGCTGGTACATGGTTCCCATCTCGAAATCGCTTACGCGGCATTCTTGTTGGTGACAACATGCTGCTACGATTCGGCACAAGCCCAGACACCCACAATTGTCAATCCAGGCTTTGAGACGCCGGTTACCCCCGCAGGCACATTTTCGGGTGGCAGTTCGTCGGCCCCGAATGGCTGGAGTATGTATAACACCGGCGCGACGAACAGTCTGCGACAATTTGGCGTTATCAACCCCGCCGGTACCCAGTTTTTTACGGGGGGGCGTGCCCTCGGGCGCCAATGCCGGCGTTGTTTTTCTCCAGAACACGACCGAAATCGCCGAAGCAGGATTGCGACAGAATCTCAGCTCGACGCTTCAAATCAATACGCGGTCGCTCGGTGACCGTCGAAGCGGGTAACATCGCGACGGATCCCGACCCGCCGTTCAACATGTTCAATTTCGACGGCTTTCCTGGGTATCGAATCTATCTTCTCGCCGGCAGTACGGTGCTCGGATCTGATAATAACTCGTTGTTACCTCTCGAAGGGCAGTTCCTGACTTCAACGTTCGACGTGACGATCGGGTCGAGCCACGCCAACTTCGGACAAGGGTTGGCTATTCGCCTTGTCAACTTGAATGGCGTTGGCACTGAAGTCAATTTCGACAATGTCCGAATCGTGGCCACTCCTGTGCCAGAGCCGACAGGTATGATGCTCGCAGTCAGCGCGGCAATTGCAGTTGGCTGGTTGCGACGGCGCGCGGCCCTTCACCAGTAGTTCTGCTCCAGGAAAGGCAACCGTCATGTTGCCGCGCCCGCGGCTCGCATGGACCTTCCGGTAGTGTTGTCTTCTTGCGTTCCATTATTTGTGGCACGAATTTTATTTGGCGGCAAGTCGCTCTCAACCCTCGAAGCGGCGCAAGAATTGCTTTGAATATACCGGCTGGCCGGTCTTTTCCGGCTCGCACGATCAAAGCAAGGAGTCTCTGATGAGCAAGCTATGTCTGCCGTTCCTCGGCCTCGCCATGTTCCTGTTCGCCACCGGCCCTGGTGCCGCCGCCGATGAGAAGCACGCCTCCGCCAACGAAGCGTGTGCCAAGGCGTGCAACGAGTGCCAGCGGGTGTGCGACACCTGCGTAACCCACTGTGCCACCGCTGTGGCCGAAGGCAGGAAGGAGCACCTGACGACGCTTAAAGAGTGTCAGGACTGTGCGACGTCCTGTTCCGCTTGCGCTCAGGTTTGTGCGCGAGGCGGGCCGCAGACCGCCTTGATGACCGAGTGCTGTGCGAAGTGCTGTGACCAGTGTGCGAAGGCGTGCGAGAAGTTCCCCAACGACAAGCACATGACGGCGTGTGCCGAAGAGTGCCGTAGGTGCCAGAAGTCGTGCGAAGCGATGGCGAAGCACGTCAGCAAGTAACCCCCTCCATGCTGCATCGCTGGAGGGGCAATGATGGCCCCTCCAGCAATGTTGGGCATGGTCCTTCCCATTCATGTGCTGCCGCCTGCTCAATCCCCTTTTTCGGTCACTTCCCACCTTCGCAATAAACTTCGTCGGGACGAGCTCGTTCGTCTTCCATACAGTGAGGGCGAAAGTCTTTGGCGTCTTCACAGGCTTGACGCGTTGCTGCGTCCAGTGATATGAAAAGCGTAGTACCGCACAAGCATGCCGAACTGTCTTTTGGTCTTGGAATGTTTAAGTACGTTCCTTCCGCGGGAACGATTTCATCTTCGTCCTTCGTCACTTCCGGCGAAGGCAATAAACATTAACTCACTTCTTCATTACCGGGATGGCTCGGCAACACTCTCGTGCGACTGTAGTTGGTCGGCTGAAGACCAGCAACACTCTTGTATTTGCCGAGATTCATGGCCAAGATACAGCCGACGGTGGAAGTCACCGTCGTTATGGCAAGCGCGGCCTGTGAGGCGATTGGATGATGCGAAAGGCAACTTTCACGTTATCATGCTCACGGCTTGCATGGACCTTTCGGCACGCTCAGGCGGTCGGTGCTTTTACAATGAGAAACCCAATGCGATTCATCCGCTATGTCACCGTTTGCGTCTTATTGTTTACCGAGCCCGGGCTTGGCTTCGCCGGGCAGCAGGTGGCGACAGCGGACGCCCTGATTGCCGCGGTACGCGACGGAGCCGAAGGGGATACGATCGAGATCGCCGCCGGCACGTTTGAACTCGACGCCCCGCTGGACCTGAAGGCGAAGATGACGCTGAAAGGGGCCGGCATGGACAAGACGACCCTCACCCACACGAAGGACCGCAAGCCATCCACGAAGACGCTGCCTGACCCGGAAATGACTGTTAAAGGGCTGGACACCGCTGCCTACCTGATCCGTCTGAAGGAGAAAGCCGCCGGCATCACCATCTCGGACCTCACGCTGCACGGCCCGCAAATGCACGGCGCAATTTACGGGTGGGAGCCGGTGGAACTGCACCTGCACCACCTGCGCATCCAGGAAACGATGTGGTCCGGCGTCCGCACGTTCGGCATGAAGAAGGCGAAGATCCACGACTGCGAGTTTCGCGACGCCGGCGGGCGATGGGAGAAGGGGCAACCGGGTGTGAAGGGCGGAATCACCGGCGGCGGCATCTTCGCCATCTGGATGAGCGACAGCGAAATCTGGGACAACCGCTTCATCCGTACCCGGCTGGCTCGGGAGCACGAGTTCTATGGCATCAAGGTGCGGCAGGCGAAGCGCTGCCGCGTCCACCACAACACCATCGAAGCCAACTTCTCGATGGAGTTCCCGTTCGAGAACGACGAGGACAACGAGATCGACCACAACGTCTGCCACGGGACCATCTCGATCCCAAAGCACGCCGGCGGCCCGGTGCCCAAGAGCGGGCGGACCTTCCACATCCATCACAATTGGTTCAAGGACAGCTACTCCATCGAGGTCGCCCGCAACGGGGTGGAGATTGACCACAACTTGTTCGACTTCGACGTGAAGAAGGACCACGGCAACCTGATCTCCGGGTTCGGCAAGGCGAACGCCAAGGGGCCGCTGCTGTTTCACAATAACCTCGTGAGCAACCCCGGCCGCGGCGTGATCTGGATCAACGAGGTATTCGACAACGTCGAGGTGCGGAACAACCACATCATCGCCCGCACCACCGCCACGCCGCGGACGGAGGGGCTGTTCGGGTTCAACCCGAAGTGCGACTTCAAGACGATCACGATCAAGGACAACGTGATCGAGTGCGAAGGGCAGGCCCGGCCACTGCTGAGGGCGAAGGAGAGCTACGCGGCGACTGTGGAAAACAACAGCCTCATCAACGTGGCCGACGCCGATAAGCTGACGAATGCAAAGGCCGACCGTCTCATCGGGTTGGAGAAGCCGTTGAAGTTCGAGTGCGGGGCGAAGGGCGAATACACCATCGACGGCTGGAAAGCCGGACTCACGGCGAAATGACCGGGCTATGCAGCCCCCGGAACGTCAGGTGAGGCGAAGTAGTTTTCGGTGTTGGGTTTACTCTTTGAAT